>NZ_JAGDFV010000016.1 GCF_017497985.1 Meiothermus sp. CFH 77666 | reverse complement strand
TGCCCACACCAAGACCCAGACGGCTGCGGCGGTGGGGGCACTACCTGCTCGCGCTCAGGGAGAACCAGGCGGTGTTGAAAGACTGGGGCGAGTTTGTGCTGAGGTATCCCGCAGAGGAGGTTCACCGCTACCACGAGGTGCGAAGCGGTGTGCTGTGGGTCTGGCAGGCCCGCCGAACCACACAGTTGCCGCCGGAGGAGTGTTTTGAGCAATGCTCATAAACCAACTGGCTGTATAAGGTCTCTGTTTATGAACTCCTCATAACCTTGCTTACGGTGTAGCAGACACAAGCAGTGTGTTGGAAGAAACCTACTTTCGGGCAATCCAGGTGCGAAAGATGCTACCCGTGTCTTCACCATAACCGCTCAAGGCAAGCCCTACCCGATGGATGTACAGGCGGTCGGCACCGGGGTAAATGTCGCTCAGCGCCCGGTACAGTACCGGTTCGTCGTCAAGGTAGACCTGAAATCGTTCGCCATCACAAACCGTCCGCAAACGCACCGGTACGCCGTGGTAAAGCAGATCGGGTACACGGCTCCAGACCATGTCGAAAGGGTCTTCATAACCGGCAAAACGCAGTATTGCCGCCACCGAGCTTTCGCTATCATCCAGGCGCAAGGTCACTATCAGATGATGTCTGGCATCCTGCCAGAAACAGACCCCAGCTCGGCTTTGCTGGTTTTGGCCTTTACGCTGACCTGGGGGGAGAATTTCGACCTCCAGATCGGCCAGGTGGGTGCTGTCCCAGGGCATGGTATAGACGGCGCGCTCTCCCCCAGCCGCTTCGATACGCAGCCCCCCCTCCGCAGGCATCAAACTGGCACGTCCCAGGGTGGGTTCCCAGGAAATCAGCAAATCTTCGGCGGCATGGTTCAAATAGGGGGCAAACACCGTCGTCTGACCCCTGGCCTGCCAGGGTTGTCCCAGATCCAGCTCCGGCGGGAGTTCTACTTCACGCGGATGCACTTCCAGATCGGTGGCCTGGCCAACCAGTCCAACCCCCGTTTCGTTGGCCAGGCGATGCTCGAGGATGGGGTGCTCGGAAAAGAGGGGCTGGCCGTCCAGGGTAATGATGAGGGCTTTTCCATCATCCAGAACCTGCACCCAGTGAGGTTGCCGGGCCGCACCGGTATAGGGTTCGGCAGCCAGCACATACTGCTGGAGGCCATACTGTAGGCGCAGGCGGACTTCCTGGGGGTTCAGTTCCAGGGCCAGAAAGTGCCTGGGGTCGCGGTACCGCCAGATCAGACTGGCGGGTGCGGTAAGGCACACATGAAACAGCCCACCGGCTTCTTGCGGACGCAAAAGCATGCCGGGGCCGTGCAGTTGCCACACCCCACCCTGAGCCGCCTTGCGCCCTAGTTGTGGCTGGGGATCGGCCAGCAAGGCCGTGCCGTACCCCCGCCACGCAGGCACATCGGCCACCCGCACCCCATACACGCGGGTGTCTGCCCGGTACCCCATTTCCCCCAGAATGGACTGGTGAATCCCGGCGTACAGCTCTTTTGCCGCCAGGCTGTAAGGGTCTATCGCCAATGGCCGCAGCCTGGGCAGGGCTGGCAGGTGGCGGCTGCCCTCGAGCGAACCGGCATAAAAAGCCACCCCCTTCTCGCGCAGTACCGAAAGCAGATAGATCGGGTTATTCTGAATACCCAGGAGCAGATGATGCAAACCCCGCACCTTTGCTGCACACAAGCGGCCATTCTCGCGAGAATGCCCCTGCATGACCAGGGCCTGACCGGACTCGAGGGGGTTGGTCGGCACAGGCTGATCAAACCAGCCTACTGCCAGATTTTCCCGCACAGGCTGGGGCGAAAAATGCGCCTTGAAGGGCATTCGAGCAACAGCGTCTTCCTGGCCGCCAACAAGGTTTCGTGGCAGGGCACTGAGGGGTTCAGCATAGGTTTGTGAGTTGTTGTGTCCGTTGAGCATCAAGACCCCAAAGGCCAGTCCGGCTCTCCGAGCAAAAGGGCCATAGGCCATACCCTGGCGGCCCCAGCCTGGCGTGTTCAGGGGGGCAAAGCGCAAAACTCCCTTCTCTATCGAAATTTTGGCTTCCGCGTCTATCCCCAGTCGTATAGCCCCACAATCGCTGACACTGCCAATAACATCGCCATACCGCACGTCCTGTGTAAAGCGATCCGAGATTTCAGATGGGACATTCCTGGAGTGTCTCATTCGGCAATTCCGTTGAATTGACACAAGATACGCGAGAGCTCGTAAACCTGGCGTGAAGAAAAAAACTATGCAAGCGGGAATTATTCCTTCAGAGCGTTACCATCCACACTTGAAACCGCAAGGCACGAAACGTTGGCATAACACCCAGCGTTAACAATCAAAAGCGAGCCTCATCGCGCCCTTCAAAGACGCAGCCGCCCATTCAGGCGCCCACTGTTCTTTCCGTGACAAAGGATTCTTATTCACGGGCGTCTCGATTTTTGCCAAGAGCGCTCTAAACTTTAGTGGATTTTTCTGGCGCTCGTGACGGGTATTTGCCAGCGGCCTGCAAGCGCACGACCGACGGCTTTTATGACCATTCTCCTATGCCTGGATGCGGTTAGGAGGAGGGACGGGAACTTCCAAACTCCTGGCTCCCTGCTGGATGCCAATCAGGAAACCCATCTTCATCAGGGCGATAATCTGCTCGGTCTGGCCCGACTTGACCAGTTCGTCTATATACTCCGCCAATCCGGGCGGAAAGGGCATCTGTTGCAAGGCGTCGCGGTTAGCCTCTACCATTTGTTGAATCCACTCAACCGGTGACATATCTACTTGCTAATATAACACTCAACTTTTCTGACACTAGGGTTTCTGACACTATCAAAGGATTTGCCGCTCATTAGCCGATAGGTCGCTCTGCAACCAGGCCAGCACGGCTTCGGCGGCAGTTAGGTTGGTGGCCAGTGGAACGTTGTGAACATCGCAGACTCGCATCAGGGCCTGCACATCGGGCTCGTGGGGTTGAGCCTGAAGAGGGTCACGCAAGAAAATAACTGCCAGTACCTTGTCCTCTGCAATCATGGCCCCTATCTGCTGGTCGCCGCCCAGCGGCCCTGAGAGCATCCGGGTCACGTTCAGACCAGCTTTTTCCTGCAGAAGCCGCCCGGTTGTGCCAGTAGCAACCAGGGGAAAGCGCGAGAGCAGGTCTTTGTGATCTTTGGCAAAAGACACCATGTCGGTTTTCTTGCCATCGTGAGCAATGAGGGCCAGAACCTTCATGGGCTTTATTCTATGATTCATTTTCACGTTCTGACCCAGCTTGCTCGGTGTCTATCTTGCCTGTACAATCCCGATGAAATCTGAGTCAAATGATGCGAGTGAGTAGGGTATTTCTACGGAAACGGATTTTTACCGCGCTCTTCACGGGCGTGGCCACCCACGAAAGCGAGAATACGTCTGGGCCCAGACGCAGGTTACGCACCCGGGCGGCACCGTTCTGTCCAGGACAAAGGATTCTTAGTCCCGGATGGCTCGATATTTGTGAAGAGCGCTCTATTGGACTGCAAGTTCACTAGTTCAGCGTCCGGCTGCCACCGATCAGGCTTCTGGCCCGCTCGAGGTAGTTGTTGAGGGTTTGGTGCCATTCGTCTGCCGGGTGTAAATAGGGCAACACAGCTTCGCTACGTGAGGCGATCTCGTCGGGGTGACGAAAGCCCAACTGGGCCAGGGTATCCACCACCATTTGCTGGGCCGTAACCCAGTCGCGGCTGCCTTCGGGGGCTTCTTCGCAGGCTTTGGTGTAGTGCTCGAGGGCCTCCTCCAGGTGCAGCAGGTCGTAAGCCAGGTTGCCCAGAATCAGATACCCTGCGCTTAGACTGCCCAGCTGAATGGCTTGGTGGGCGGCCTGGGAGGCCTCTTCATAGCGGCCCAGGCGGTAGAGGATCTCGGCCAGGTCGCCATAGGCTTCGCCCTGGTGGCCATACTCGGGGTCGCGCAAGACCTCGCGTAAGGCCGACTCGGCTTCGGCCAGCTCGCCCGCTTCCAGGCAGGCCACCGCCAGTTCGTGTAGGGCGTAGCTTTTGTCGGAGTCTTCGGCCCGCCGAACGGCCTCGCGGAAAGCCTCGATGGCCTCGCGGGGGTAACCCAGTTGCATAAGAGCCTGTCCGTGTACCAGGGGGGTGCCGTGAGCCGCCTCGGCGCCTTCGCGCTCTTTGGCCAGAGCCTGCTGGATGGCCTCGAGAGCCAGGCTGGGGTTGCCCAACAAAAGCTGACTGCGGGCCTCGAGGTAGTAGCGGGTGGCCGCGTCCTCGGGGTCCTCGAGCTCGGGGGCGTCGGGCTCTGCTTCCCGCAGGGTCTCCAGGGCTTCCTGGCCCATTCCAGCCTCCACGAACATCGCTGCCGCATCTATCAGGTTCCAGTAGTGTTCCAGCCCTACGGCCAGCCGCGCGGCCTCCCTGTAAGCAGCAGCCGCCTCGGCAGCCTGGCCCAGGCGCTCCAGGGCCTTGCCCCGCAGGGTTTGGGCCCGCCAGGCCAGGAAAGCAGGCAGCTCGAGGGGCCGGTTCAAAATCTCCAGCGCTTCTTCAGGCAAGCCCAGGTACATCAGGGCCTGGGCCTGGTGGTAGAGCGCACGGGGGTCGTGGGTCTGGGGCAAAATTTGCCGCACATCTTCTTCCGAGGCCCCCTCCAGGGCGCGCATCTCGCCCAGAATGGCGCGGTAGCGGGGGTGGGCCTCGAGGGTGGGCACACTACCCACTCCTTCCTCCAGGGCCCGGTTGGCCCCTTCGATACCCCCTTCCCCATACAGCGAATAAGCCTCTGCCAGCAGCAAAGCCACCTCTGCGGCCTCCTGCCCCTGGGCCAGCGCGAGTGTGCGTACCAGCGTCTCAAACGCCGTATCGTAGTCGCCTTGGTGGAGGGCCTCGAGAACCGCTTGCATTGCTATCCATCATAAGACGGAAAACCGAAAGCAAGGAGGGTTGGAAATGAGCAACAGGTAATGGAGGCAAAATCATGGAAGGCAACACACCAGCTATCTCACTTTGTCTTTCCAAAGGCAAAGCGCAGTCTTCTTGTGTGACCCTGACTGCTTTTTGCAAAGTGCGCGGCCAACTCAGGAGCTACTCACAAACCGTGAAGCCAACTCAAGCACGCATGGTTTGCAAATGCAGCAAACTGGAAAAGCCAAGCAAATATAGCAAAAACCTCTCCCCAAAGCGCTTTACACCCTAGACTTCATTCCTCACACCGGGATTGAGTACCATATACTCGGTTAAGGTGTGTCAGTCCACCGTTGAATCAGGTGGATTATGCATCGCCCGCCTGACGGGCACCCAATGGAGGTTACGTTTTGCCTACACGCATCAATCCCTGGAGCTTGGTCGCTGTCGTCATTCTGGCCTACTGGCTCTTTACCCTATTTGGCAGTAGCAACACCCGTACGACAATACCGTACAGCGATTTCATCGCTTATGTCGAGCAAGGCAAGGTAGCCCGGGTAATACTGCAAGAGGGCCGCATCAACGGCTTTTTCAAAGCCCCTGAGCGCATTCAGGCTGGCAACACAACCGAAACCACCGACCGCTTTACGGTTGTTGCGCTCCCACCGGGCTTCAGCGACCCACAGTTCACCAATCTACTGCGCCAGAATGGGGTCGAAATTACCAACCGCCCCCCTAGCATCTGGCCCCAGTTGCTGTACACTTTAATCCCGGTATTGGCACTCATTGGCTTCTGGTGGTTCTTCTTCATGCGTTCGCAGGGGGGAGCTGGCCAGGTTATGCAGTTTGGGCAGAGTCGGGCCCGCCAGTACGGTAAGGAAAAACGGGTCAACACCACCTTCAAGGATGTGGCCGGTCACACCGAGGCCAAGCGGGAGCTGATGGAGGTGGTGGACTTTCTCAAAAACCCACAGAAGTACATTGCCATTGGGGCCGAGATTCCCAAGGGCGTGCTGCTGGTTGGGCCGCCAGGAACCGGCAAAACCCTCCTGACCCGCGCCGTAGCCGGGGAGGCTGGCGTGCCCTTCTTCTCGGTATCGGCCTCGGAGTTCATGGAGATGTTTGTGGGGGTGGGGGCCAGCCGGGTGCGCACCCTGTTTGAGGAGGCCCGCCGCAACGCCCCGGCCATTATCTTTATTGACGAGCTGGACTCGATTGGGCGCAAGCGTGGCGCCGGTATTGGCGGCGGCCACGACGAGCGGGAGCAAACCCTCAACCAGATCCTCTCGGAGATGGACGGCTTCGAGAAGGACACCAGCGTAATCGTGCTAGCCGCGACCAACCGCCCGGACATTCTGGACCCGGCCCTGTTGCGCCCCGGACGTTTTGACCGCCAGGTGGTTATTGGGCTACCCACCCTGGAAGAGCGCAAAGAAATTTTGCAGGTACACATGAGGGGCAAGAAGTTTGCCCCCGATGTGGATGTGAACAACCTGGCCCGCCTCACCCCGCAGTTTAGCGGCGCCGACCTGAAGAACCTGGTAAACGAAGCCGCCCTGCAAGCCGCCCGCGAAAACGCCACCGAGATTGCCAACGTACACTTCCAGACCGCGCTCGACAAAATCATGCTGGGTCTGGAGCGGGGCACCCTCAAGCTCAGCGAGCAGGAAAAGCGGGCGGTGGCCTACCACGAAGCGGGCCACGCTATTGCCGGTGAGGTACTGCCCTATGCCGACAAGACCGAGAAGGTCTCGATTGTGCCCCGAGGGATGGCCCTGGGGGTGCGCTGGAGCAAGCCCGAGGAGCGCATTCTGATGAGCAAGGAGCACCTCGAGGACACCCTGGCCATGACCCTGGCTGGCCGGGCTGCCGAGGAGCTATTTGTGGGCACCATCACCACCGGGGCTGCCAACGACTTCAAGCAGGCCACCAGCCTGGCCAAGCAGATGGTGCTGGACTGGGGCATGGGAGATCACTTCAAGAACGTGGCCTGGGGTTCCAACCAGGGGCCCATCTTTCTGGGCGAAGAAATCGCCAAGAAGCAAGACCACTCCGAAGAAACCAGCCGCCTGATTGACGCCGATATTCAGGCCATTCTGGATCGGGCCTACGAAAAAGCCAAGCAGGTATTATCTAGCAATGCCGAGGCCATGCACCGGCTGGCTGAAGAACTGCTGGAGTCGGAGATTGTGCAGGGCGAGCGGGTACGGGAAATTATCGCTGAAGCCAAGCGCCCCGAGGTAGTAGCCCCTGCAGCGTTCAAGCCTGAAGTCTGACCGCTGCCTTCTTTCGCGCTTTTCACAGACGTGGCCGCTCACGAAAACCGGAATCAGTCTTGGCCCAGGCGCATGTCTTCGAGTTTTCAGACGGCCATTATTTTGTCCAGGACAAGGTTTTCCTGGACTCGGATGGCTCGTGGTATGTGTAGGTAGCTTCGCTTGAACGCCTGGGGTATCCAAGGAGGTAGAAGGTAGGAAGTAGGGTGTGAACGTTGAAAACTCACCGCCTACCTTCCAGCACCTACCCCCATCACGTGTGTTGATATAGAGGGCTCCAGACAACATCTGCAAAATCAGGTGCAACCCATCTAAAAGGAGGGCTCCCCGGTTTGGCAGCCGGGGAGCAGCACATGAAGCGTCTGGCATATGTAGAATAACAAATAGCCATTTTTTTGTCAACATTTTGCAACAGATAGGCGGTTTTCTTGCAATATGTAATCATATAAATTGCTATATAACAATAAATTTATGAACGACTTGCATCTCGCTTCTGCGAATATCCCGCAAACACCTCCATGAAGTGGGCCTCGAGCGCCGCCTCTGCCTGCTGAACAAACCGTTGATAACGTTCAATTAGTTCCAGGGCTGGGGGCGTGAGGGTACTGCCCCCGCCTCCCTCCCCCCCCGAGTGGCGCTCGAGCAAAGGGAAACCCAACCCCTCCTCAGCCTTTCGAAGCCTCTCCCAAGCACCCCTATAACTTAGCCGAACCGCCTTGGCCCCGGCCTTGAGGCTGCCCTGCTCGGCCACTGCTACCAGCAGGCGCAGCGTGCCAGGCCCAAGCAAAAAGTGGCCGGAATCGGACTCGAGCCAGAACTTCGCCTTGACTCGCATACATCTAGGGTACCGCGCGGCCCTATCCCGTACCAAATCAACTTTTCTGCCAAGATACCCAGGCTGATGCCGTCATTCTGGTCTGAATTCATTCCTGTATTCGATAGGCAGCAGAGGCCACATCTCTCCATGCCTTTGTACGGATCATCCCGTACCCCAGGACAGTTTTCCTGAACAAATGCCACTATCCTGGAAGACAGGAGGGTTTTATGCCACAGCGCTACATTCCACCCCCCACCCCCCAGTACGCCCTCGAGTCCGGCCCCATCCTGCTCAAGGATGGGCGCACCGCCACCCTTCGGCCTGCCCGGCCCGAGGATCGGGAGCTGTTTGTGGAGTTCCTGGAGCGCCTCTCCCCTCAGGCCCGCACCTTCCGGTTTTTCTCCGAGGTACGCCCCGAAACCGCCGCCGACCTGCTGCTTCGCAAGCCGCCCGACGAGGATAAAGTCACCCTGGTGGTGCTCTCGGGCGACCCCGAGCGCATCATTGCCACAGGGGAGTACGTGCAGGAGGGGCCGGGCTCCACCTCGGCGGAGGTGGCCTTTTTGGTGGATGACTGGTATCAGGGAAAAGGTCTGGGCTCGCTCTTACTCGAACGCCTGGCCCTGATCGGGGTTCAGCGGGGCATTCGGCGTTTCCATGCTTTCACCCTGGCTGAAAATAAGCAGATGCTGGATGTGTTCAAGGCCAGCGGCTTCAAGGTGGAGTCCCACGCCGACTCTGGCGAGGTCGAGGTCAGCTTTGAGATTGAACCCAGCCCGGAGATGGTCGCCAAGTTTGAGCTGCGTGAGCGGGTGGCGACGGTAGCCTCGCTTCTGCCGGTCTTGCGCCCGAAGGGAGTGGCCGTGGTGGGCGCATCCCGCGACCCCAGCAGCGTGGGCTATCAGGTTCTGGAGCACCTGGTGCTCAACCGCTTCCAGGGCCCGGTCTATCCCGTCAACACGGCCGCTACCCCTGCGGCGGGCGAGGTTCCGGTGGTGGGCTCGATGCTGGCCTACACCTCCATCAAGGCCGTGCCGGGGCCCATAGACCTTGCCATCATCACTACGCCGCGCGAAAAAGTGCAGGAGGCCGCCGAAGCCTGCGGGCAGCGCGGGGTGCGGGCTTTGATGGTGGTCACCACCGACATGGATACCCAGCAAATCAAAGCGCTGGTGGCAACCTGTCGGCACTATGGCATGCGCCTTCTGGGGCCGGGATCGCTGGCCCTGATGAGCACCAGTCCAGAGGTGCAGCTTTGTGCGGGGCTGGCCCCAAAGTTGCCGCTTCGGGGCCGCCTGGCCATGTCGAGCCAGAGCGGGGCAGTGGGATTGGCCGTGCTCGAGTACGCCCGCGAGATGGGCCTGGGGTTCTCGAACTTCGTCTCGCTGGGGGCCAAGGTAGATATCTCTTCCAACGACCTGCTCCAGTACTGGGAGGAAGACCCCGCCACCGGGCTGATCCTCTTGTATGTGGAGTCGTTCGGCAACCCCCGGCGTTTTGCGCGGCTGGCAAGGCGGATAGGGCGGAAAAAGCCCATTCTGGCCGTGCGGCCAGGCCGCGACCCGGTGGTAGAGGCCCTGTTCAAACAAGCGGGGGTGGTGCGGGCGGAAAATCTGGAGGAAATGTTTGATATCGCCGCCGTGCTGGCCCACCAGCCCTTGCCGGAAGGCACTCGCGTCGCCCTCTTGAGCAATGCTTCGGGGCCGGCCAATCTGGCCAGGGAGGCCCTCGAGACGGAGGGCCTGACCGCCGAGGTGCGTGACCTGGGCTCGAGGGCCTCTGCCCAGGATTATCTGAAAGCCGCCAGGGAGCTTCTGGCCGGCGGCTACGACGCAGCCATTGCCTTATTCGTACCGCTGGGCTATGCCACCCTGGACGAGGTGGCCGATGCCCTGCGCACAGCCTTCCACGAGGCCAGGGAACAAGGGGTGAGCATCCCCGTCCTGACCTGTTTCATGACCGCCGGGCGGCCCCGGGTGCGGCTGGGCGAGGAGCAGGTGCCCTCGTACCGCTTTCCCGAGTCGGCGGGCAAGGCCCTGGCTGCCGCCTACGCCTACGCCCGGTGGCGCAAAAAACCGCCAGGGGAAATCCCCGACCATGGGGTGCAAGAAAACGAGGCTCGAGCCCTGGTAGCCAGCCTCAAGGGCACTTTGAACAAAGCTCAGACCGCCCAACTGCTGAGGTATTTTGGCCTGGAGGCAGGCTTCACAGCAGAGGGCATTGCCCTGGCCCTGCGGGTCAAGGGCGACCCGCTGTTTGGCTCGGTGCTGACGCTGGCCCTGACAGGGCTGCCGCTGGGCGAGCAGGCTCTGGGCATTCGTATTGCCCCCCTCACCGACAGCGAAGCGCTGGAAATGCTCGAGCCCCTGTCCGGCAAGGCCCACCTGGAAAGCTTGCAGGACATTCTGCTACGGGTCTCGAGGTTGGTCGAAGAACTCCCCGAGGTCGAGAGCCTCGAGCTATCCCTGCGGGCCACTTCTAAAAACACCGCCATCACCGAGGCCCAGGTTCGGCTTAGAGGCTAGGGTGTTTCTGGGGATAACCACAGTGTGCATTGGGCGTTGAAATAACCGTAAGAGCGGTCTGCTTTTAGAAATCCTTGCAAATGACCAAATGCCGCCCCGATTGCACTTTTCTCGACGCAAACCGGTCAATAACCAGGCGTAAAGCCACGTTGCCGTTAAGCCCACACAAACTTAACAATCAATGCACAGTCGTGCAAATACCCGTACAGATGTACCCATTTCGGTCTTACACGGCTATGCCACAGTTCATGCTGTACTTTCCGGCAGAAGCCGAAGCAAACACCTTTTCGTTCCTCACCCTACAGCCTGGGAGGTTAGGCGGGGTTGCTGAGCAGCGTCTTCGTGCAGCCGGTCGGTTGAGGGCCTCACTCAATACCCTCCCCGCCCTCCCTTATTAGAAACGGGCAAGGCGTAGTAGACCGTTCTCCCCTGAGTTCATTGAGAACGTTGCTTTATACCTCCCCCAGAAAGTTTTCGGCCCATCCCTGTAGTACATCACAGGTGATCCGACACCGAGCACCTACAATAACGGGGTGGATTTTTTCCCTTTGCCTCTGCTGGCAGTGTTCGCGTTTGTGCTGGGCAGCCTGGTTGGCTCGTTTCTGAATGTGGTTATTTATCGCCTTCCAGCTGGCATCTCGGTGGTGTGGCCCCGCTCGCGTTGCCCCCACTGTGGGCAGGTGCTCTCCCCCCTCGAGTTGGTGCCCATAATCTCCTGGGTTGTCCAGGGGGGTCGGTGCAAAAGTTGTAAGGCCCCCATCTCGGCGCGCTATCCGGCTGTGGAAGCCCTGACGGCGGTTCTCTTTACCGCAGCAGCCCTCCTTCACCCGGTTTTTCCCGACTTACTCTTCATCTGGGCTTTTATCGCTTTACTGATTGCGCTCTCGTTTATAGATATTGATACCAAGACCCTGCCCAACTCCCTCAACTTTGCCGGTATCTTGCTGGGGTTGCTGGGGGCCTTACTGCTCGGTTATCCACAGGCTTTTCCACAAGCCATTGACAGCGGCCTGATGGGGGCTGGGCTGGTGGCCTTGTTTGCGGGCTTTGGGGGCCTGCTCTACAACCGCTTGAAGGATGGCCCCCGCGAGGGCCCCTTTGGCCTGCACCTGGTACACCTGGCCGCCATGGTGGGGGCCTGGGGGGGCATGCTGGGCACGGTGGAGGGCGTTTGGTTGGGCGGGTTGGGCATTGTGGTGGGGCTCTTCAATGCCTCGCTCAACGCCCGCAGCGGAAAGGTATTCGCGCTGCACGACGGCCTGACCCTGGGGCTCACCGCGTTGGCGCCCCTGCTGGCCTGGGTGCTGGGCTTATCGCCCCTCGAGAGTCTGCGCGGCATGCTGGTAAGCGCAGGGGGCATGGCCCTGGCGGGCATGCTCTACTGGTGGCTTCGCAACCCCTCCGACAAGGTCGAACCCGAGCTCGAGGCCGAAAACCCCACCGGCTACGTGACCGTGATGGGCTATGGCGATGTGGTGCTGGCAGGCTTTCTGGGGGTCTGGCTGGGCTTCACCAACCTGCTGGTAGGGCTTTTTGTGGCGGTATTTGCGGGCGCCATCCTTGGCCTGATCATGCGCCGGTTTGGGGGCGACAACCAGATTCCCTTTGGGCCGTACCTGGCCATTGGGGGGTTAATTGCCTTTTTCTATGGCACCGCCATTGTGCAGTGGTATTTGAGCTATATCGGCCTGTCCTGACCCTGCTTTTCTGGCTTTTGCCCCTTTTCGCTAGCGGTGCCACCAACGGCCTGTGAGCACCAGTACCCCCCGCAGCGCCATGACCCCCCCCAGCGCAAGTAGGGTGTAGAAGGCTCTGGCATCCGCCCCCAGAACATAAGCCAGATAAAGAAAAGCCAGGATGGCCGCAAACGGGATGGAGCCAATCCCTTGAAAGCGGTCTCGCTTGAAAAGCAGAAAATAGACCCCCAACCCGAGCGCAAAAACCAGCAGGCTCCAGAGGGTTTCCTGGGGGAAGGTCCAGAGCGCGTAGCCCCCTGCGGCCGCCAAGCCCCCCCCTCCCCGAAAGCCAAACCAGACAGGCCAGATGTGACCGGCCACCACGGCCAGAGCACACAGCGGCGCGGCCCAGAAACTGGCCGATAAGCCCGCCAGCCAGGCGGCCAACATCCCCTTGCCCACCTCGAGCACCCCCACCCCCACCCCCCAACCCTTTCCCAGTTGGCGAAAAACCCCGGACGTACCGGCCAGGTCACGCTCGCGGATGTCCCAACCCCGTAAGCGACCCGCCAGGATAGGGAAATTAATCGAACCGATCAGGTAGGCCAGCAACACCAGTAGAAAGTCCATAGGGAGCGCCAGATGCACTCTAGCAAACCGGTGGTCTGCACTGCAAAGCCAGGGTATAAATGGGGGGCGGGTGGGCTCACACAGCCCTGACACTGGGGCCCAACAGTGTTTGCGGAGGTTGGTATGAAACAGTGGTTGATTGGAATGTGGGTAGTGGTGGCTGGCCTGGGCTTGGCCCAGCAAAGACCCGAAGATGTCATCAAAGCGCAGTGCGAAAAAGCCGAGGTGGTGGCCGAGCGCTGACACGGCTTCCGGGGCGGGGTGCCCAAGGACGCCCTTGACAATCTGGCCGTGGAGTTTAACCGCACCCAGGGGGGCAAGGTTTGCGTGCGCCAGGTTAACCAGGGCAACTACCACGACCTTTCCACCAAAATCAAGGCTTCGTTTGCTTCGGGCAAAATCCCGGTGATGGCCCAGGCCTTCGAAAACAACATAGCGCTCTACCTGGAAAGCGACGCCCTGCTGCCCATTCCCAGCCTGGGGGTGGACTTGAAGGGGGTTAACCCGCTGTTTGCCAACGCGGTCAAGATGAACGGGCAGGTGTACGGGGTGCCCTTCAACAAGAGCATCCAGTTGCTCTATTTCAACCGCGACCTTCTGACAAAATACAACGCTCGAGTGCCCCTGAGCATTCAAGAGTTTGTGGAGACCGCCAAGAAGATTTCCGAGGGCGAAAAACAGCAGGTGTACTGGTTTGTACCCGATGCCTCGACCTATGCCTACTGGTTCTTCACCCTGGGGGCAACTACCTGCAAAACGACAAGCTGGTGCTCAACTCGCCCAAAGGGCTGGAGGCCCTCGAGTTCCTGGTCAAGGCCGTCAAGGACGGCTGGGCCAAGCCCATCACCAACGGCTTCATCAACGAGAACTTCGGCTCGGGGGTGTTTGGTTTCGCCACCGACACCTCGGCGGGCTACAGTTTTTATGTCCGGGCGGCCAAGATTGATGTCGGCGTGGCCACCCTGCCAGACCGCACCGACAAACAGCCCGGTTTTGCTTGGTGCAGGGCTCCAACATCGTGGTGTTCAAGGGGGCCGACGACAAAGAAAAGCGTGTGGCCGCCGACTTCCTGCGCTTTATCATCACCCCCAAGGCCCAGGCGGTGCTCGGCGTAGCGGCCAACTACGTGCCGGTCAACCAGGGCTCGGCGGTAGACCCCGTGGTGACCCGCTTCGTGAAGGAGAACCCCGCGTTCGGCGTAACCATCAACCAGGCCCGTTTTGCCCGCTTTGAGCCGGCCCTCTCGCAGTGGGAGCAGGTCCGCTTTGACATTTTGGGCCAGGCCATCAAGGAAGCTGTGCTGGGGCAGGCCGCCCCCAAAGCCGCGCTCGACAAGGCCCAGAAAGCCGCCTAGGACTTGCTGGCAGGCCGCATCCGCTAGGCGCCCCAGCAAACCTGTCGCGCCAGATACTCCCCTAAACACGCTCTGTACCCATGCGGCCGCCCATCCCGGCGGCCACTATTCCCTCCAGAACACTAAATTCCGAGTCCTGGATGGCTCGATTTTTGTGAAGAACGTTCTAGATGGCTCAAACATATGTGAAAAGCGCTCCAAACCAACAGGGTTCATCCCAAAACTTTTGGTTATGAATTTCACAAATACAGGCGTTATAGTGTCCTATGGAGCGCGGCTCAGTGCCGCCATCAGTTAGGAGGATCATATGAAAGTAGGCATCAACGGTTTCGGGCGCATTGGCCGCCAGGTGTTCCGGATCCTGCAAGAGCGCGGGGTGGAAGTGGTCGGCATCAACGACCTGTCGGATAACGCCATCCTGGCCCACCTGTTCAAATACGACTCTAACTATGGCCGCTTTCCCGGAACCGTCAGCTACGACGAGAAGAACATCACCGTCAATGGCAAAACCATCCGGGTCTACGAGGAAAAAGACCCGGCCAATCTGCCCTGGGGCGAGATTGGGGCCGACATCGTGATTGAGTCCACCGGGCGCTTTACCAAGCTCGAGGCCGCCGAGGCCCACCTCAAGGCCGGTGCCAAAAAGGTCATCATCAGCGCACCCGGCAAGGGCGACATGCTGACGGTGGTGATGGGCGTCAACGAGCACATGTACGACCCCAGCAAGCATCACGTCATTTCCAACGCCAGCTGCACCACCAACG
Organism: Meiothermus sp. CFH 77666; assembly: GCF_017497985.1. Lineage (NCBI taxonomy): Bacteria > Thermotogati > Deinococcota > Deinococci > Thermales > Thermaceae > Meiothermus > Meiothermus sp. CFH 77666. Next base: position 68,417 of record NZ_JAGDFV010000016.1, on the reverse strand, counting down.
GCCTGGCCCCGGTGGCCAAGGTGCTCAACGACAACTTCGGAATTGAAAAAGGCATCCTGACCACCGTCCACGCCTACACCGCCAGTCAGAGCCTGGTGGATGCCGTGAAGGACGACCCCCGCGACGCTCGAGCGGCTGCACTGAACATTGTGCCCAGCGAGACCGGCGCGGCCAAGGCGGTGGGGCTGGTCATCCCCGAGCTCAAGGGCAAGTTTGGCGGAATGGCCTTCCGCGTGCCGACCAGCACGGTCTCGGTAGTGGATTTCACCGCCATCCTGAACAAGGAAGCCAGCAAAGAAGAAATCAACGCGGCTATGAAAGCGGCGGCCGAAGGCCCCCTGAAGGGCATTCTGGCCTACACCGAGGAGCCTTTGGTCTCGAGCGACCTCAAGGGCGACCCCCACTCCTCCATCTTCAGCGCCCTCGACACCCTGGTAGTGGGCAACATGGTCAAGGTGGTGAGCTGGTACGACAACGAGTGGGGCTATAGCTGCCGCGTGGCCGACCTGGCCCAGTACATAGGCAAGAAGCTCTAAATGCTCCTCCCCCCTGATGGGGGAGGTTGGGAGGGGGATTTCCCTCACCCCATCCCCTCTCCCAAAAAGGAGAGGGGTTTTGATACCAGCTTCGGTTGGTTCACAGCTAAACCGTGACGAATCAGCCCGACCAGCGGGAGACGCTTTTTCGCCGACCAAAGGGAGGGGTGTGCTCTGGGATTCAAAAAACAGCCTGTTGGACTTTTGGTTCTGTCAACTGTTTTTTGAATCCGGTATTACAGGAGGTGCAGTATGCGAACGCTAAAGGACTTCAACGCTGCCGGGAAGCGGGTGCTGGTACGGGTAGATTTCAACGTGCCCATCAAGGAGGGCAAGGTCAAGGACGAGACCCGGGTTGCGGCGGCCATTCCGACCCTTAAGCATCTGTTGGAGCAGGGTGCGACCCTGGTGTTGTTCTCGCACCTGGGGCGCCCCAAAGGCGGCTACGAAGACGCCAGCAGCCTTGCACCGGTGGCCCCGGTACTGGAAAAACACCTGGGCAGGCCGGTGATTTTTATTGGGGGCTCGCCCGAACTCACCCCGGCCAGTGAGGCCACCCTGGAAAAAGTAAAGTCGGCGCCTTCTGGCTCCGTGATTCTGCTGGACAACGTGCGCTTTGAACCGGGCGAGGAAAAAAACGATGAAACCCTGGCCAAAAATTTCGCCCGCCTGGGCGACGCTTTTGTGCTGGATGCGTTTGGCTCGGCCCACCGGGCGCACGCCTCGGTCACCGGGGTGGCCCGGTTTCTGCCAAGCTATGCCGGCTTCCTGATGGAGAAGGAGGTCGAGAGCATTGGCAAGGTACTCCACAACCCCCAGAAGCCCTACTGGGTGGTGCTGGGCGGGGCCAAGGTCTCGGACAAGATCGGGGTAATTGAGAACCTGCTGCCCAAAGTAACCGGCATGGTGATTGGCGGCGCCATGGCTTTTACCTTTATCAAAGCCCAGGGGGGGCAGGTGGGCAAGAGTCTGGTCGAGGACGACAAGCTGGATCTGGCTCGGGATCTGCTCAAAAAAGCCGCCGACCTGGGGGTGAAGCTACTGCTGCCCACCGATGTGGTGGCCGCCCAGAAGATAGAGGCGGGAACGCCTACCCGCATTATGCCTGCGGATGCGATTGAAGCGGACTGGATGGGGCTGGACATCGGCCCCGAGAGTGCTCGTAGCTTTGCCGAGGCCCTGCAAGGGGCCAGGACGGTGCTGTGGAATGGGCCTATGGGCGTGTTTGAGGTGGACGACTTTGCCAAGGGCACGCTGGCAGTGGGCGAGGCCATTGCCAGGCTTCAGGGGGCTTTTACCGTGATTGGCGGCGGCGACTCGGTGGCGGCTGCCAACAAGCTGGGCATGGCGGATAGGTTCAGCCATGTCTCCACCGGCGGGGGGGCCAGCCTCGAGCTGCTGGAGCTGGGCACCCTACCGGGCATCGAAGCGCTCAGCTAAAGCATGCGGGTACACATTCAACCCGAGCAACCCGACAGCGCTGTGGCTCGAGCGTTGATTGCCGAGCTCGATGCGGTACTGAACCCCCACTACCCCCCCGAGAGCCGCCACGGCTACAGCGTGGAAAAGCTAATCCAGCAGGGGGTCGCCTTCTTCGTGGTGTACCTGGACAAGCAGCCGGTGGGCTGCGGCGGGGTGCAGATTTTTGGCAACGAATACGCCGAACTCAAGCGCATGTTCGTGCGGCCTGGGTTTCGTGGGCGGGGGGTGGGAAAGCAACTGCTGGCCCATCTGGAAGCCTACGCTGCCGAGCGAGGCATTCGGGTACTCCGCCTCGAGACCGGGGTGGCCCAGACCGAGGCCATCGGTTTGTATGAGGGCTTTGGCTTCCGGCGTATCCCCCCTTTTGGCCCCTACTTCGAAGACCCACTGAGCATTTGCATGGAAAAAAAGCTCTCCTAGCAGAGCTCTACAACCGGCGCCACAGTTAGACGCGCACCCTGGCGATAGGCTAGCCCCGTGAGCGACCTCTACGAGCTATACCAGCGCCGGGCCAGCGTGCGCAAGTTCAAGCCCGAGCCCCTGCGCGAGGGCGACCTGGACAAGCTTCTGTTGGCAGCCCAGCGGGCCCCCACCGATGCCACCGCGCAGATGTACAGCCTGCTGCGCATCAGCGACCCGGTGCTCAGAAGGGAAATCTCGAGCCACTCCGGCCAGAACCCCCACATCGAGACCTGCGCCGAGTTTTTCCTGATTCTGGCCGATGTGCACCGGCTGCAAAAGCTGGTGGAGCACCGGGGAGGTACTTTTGGGCGCTGGCCCCGCACCGCCCTGCACTTCGCCATCACCGATGCGGTGCTGGCCGGAAGTGCCCTGGCCACCATGGCCGAGAGCCTGGGCTACGGCATTGTGTGGATTGGAGGGGTGCTGAACGGCATTCGGGAGATTGTCCGGCTCTGCAAGCTACCGCAGGGGGTGGTTCCGGTAGCGGGGCTGTGTGTGGGCGTGCCGGACGAAAGCCCAGCCCCGCGCCCGCGCCTGTCACGCGATTTGGTGGTGCACGAGAACCAGTACCGGGACTACAGCCCGGAGGCACTCGAGCAAGCCTACGCCGATATGGCCCCCATCACCAGAAGCGGCGACTGGTACCGGGTGCTGGAGCGCTACTTTGCTCAGGGCGGCACCATGGAGCAGCGGGAGCGGGCCTACCAGGTGCTCACCGCTCTGCAGGGCTTCGAGCCCGACCTGCCGCCAAAGTTGCTGCAGGAGCTGCAAGCGCGGGGCCTCGAGGCGGGCTCGCTGGGCCAGCTCATCGAGGCGACCTTCGCACAGGGCTTTCGCAGCCTCCAGTTCCATAGCAAGGGCTACGTCTGGATCGAGAAAGAGCCCGAGGCCTACCGGGGCGAGGGCCAGCCCGGCGAAGCCCTGAGCCAGGCCCTGTTGCAAGCTCCTAAAGAGCGGGTTATTCCCTAAAGCGCCTGATAGACCCGGATGGCTACCCCAGAGGGGTCGAGCACAGTGAACTCGCGGGTGCCCCAGGGCTTGTTTTCCAGCCTACCGTTGGGGTGCACGATACCCGCCGCCTCGCAGCCCACGTAGAGCAAGTCCACCTCGTCTACCTCGAGGCGCAAAGCATAGTGCTGGCCAACCAGGGGGTTGGGTTCGTGGTAGAAATGCAGCCGCAGCCCCTCCCGGCTCAGTCCACCGTACTCGACGGGGTTTTCCCCCCAGGTAAAGGGGTCTTGAAAGCCCAGATAGGCCTGATAAAAACGCAAAGACTCCTGCACATCGCGGCTGGGCACCACCGGAATGATTGCCGAAACCATCACCTTCATGGGGGCACCTCAAAATGGGGGGCGACCTCATAGATTGCCCTGGCTAGCATAACCCTGGTCATAACCGCTTAGGCGTAAGCCCTTTGCAGTTCTGCTAGCTCGAGCTTTTTCATCTGGAGCACAGCCTGATTAACCCGCTGCACCCGCTCCTGGTCGGGCTCCTGGAGCATGGCTAGCATGGCCCTGGGCACAACTTGCCAGCTCAGGCCGTATTGGTCTTTGAGCCAGCCACACTGCTCGGCCTCGGGAACTGCCGAGAGCTTTGACCAGTAATAATCAATCTCTTCCTGGGTATCACAAAACACCATGAATGAGACTGCTTCATTGAAGCTGAAACCATGCTGTAGGGCGCTCTCCGAAACCGAAAACCACTGGCCCTCCAGCGTAAAATCGCTGTACATCAGCGTGCCCTCTTGCTCGGGCTCCGAGCCAGCCGGGTAGCGAAAGGTCACGCCACTGTGAGCATCTTTGAAAATCGACAAATAGAAGTTCTGGGCTTCCTCGGCCTTGCCGTGCAAATCCCCCACAAATAAGAGTGACGGGATGACAAAGGGAAGCCTGGGTTCCATGTTGTCGGAAAGAATTAACTGCCAGAAGACCCCGTACCGATCCCGAAGATAACCGAAAAGGGGTGCAAAAGGGTACGGGCCCAACGGCATTAGCGCCTCACCGCCGGACAAAAGGCTGTTCCATAAAGCCTCGAGGTCTTCCCTGGTACGGCCCTGGGAAGGGTCAAAGTTCAGGATAAAAGAGACCGAAGGATTGAACTTGAACAACGGCCCCGCGCTGATGGCCATGAAGGGCTGGCCCGCCAGCTCAAACGAGACCAGATCGCAGTCACCCGACGGGGTGTCGCGCAAAACCACAGAATGAGTGATCTTGGCCTCGGGGAACACCGCACAGTAAAACTCAGCAGCTTGTTTGGCCTCTTGATCAAACCACAGGTTGGGCACAATTTTGGACATCACGGGCTCCGTTCATGCTGCTAACTTTACTGAAACTTTCTTGACTCCGGGGGTGGACTGCACTTCGGTCAAGAGGGTTTGCAGCGCTTCAAAGTTGTGCCGCTCCACCACCAGCACCGCCTCGGAGGCCCCCAGCAGGGCATCGGCCTTGACCACCCCTGGCAGGCGGCTCAGGGCGTGAGCGATGCGCTTGGGTTGAGTACAAGAGACAAACACATAAGCAGACACTGGGCGGATATTCCCCACCGTTGAAACCTGGACTTGCTGAGCGAGTTGCATCATGCGGGCCTCCTGTACAGCTTTTGGAAGAGTGGGGCCAATCCCCACGGTGTCCTCGAGCAGGCGTTGTTGCCGATCCCGGGCCTCTACTTCCCAAAAAAATGTTGAGAACATAACCGCCTCCCGTACCCTATGCGCTTCGACCCTGGGGTCAGTGCGCGGCACTAGCTGGCCATGGGCAGGGTTCTGGCTTCGCCTGGGGCATCGGCCCCCACCAGGCGATTCCAGAGGCGGGTTAGGCGGGTTTCGGGGTAGTAGGTGGTGCGGTACTGGATGGTGGCCTCGAGCCAGGCCTGGGCCAGCGGGCGGGCCATGGGGCGAAGCAGGGGCAGTTTCTGGCGCAGTTCGTTTTCCAGGGCCCACAAACCAATCTGGCCCTTGCGGTTATCGAGTTCAATAAGGGTGTTCAGCACTTCGCTCGGATGTACGGTTCCGCGCCCAATGGTTCTCCAAACGTTTTCGCTGATGTTCATGTGCTTGCCTCCCGTTATGATGTTAGCATAATCTATCTGCATAACGCAATACCCGAGCGGGACATTACGTCTTGACCGTAGAAACATTTTATGCTACCGTCAGAACCATGACACTAGCCGAACGTCTCCGCGAACTGCGCAGCCAACAGGGCTGGCGCCTGAAGGATTTGTCCGAGAAGAGTGGGCTTTCCGTGCCCTATCTGTCCGACCTCGAGCGGGGCCGCACCAACCCCTCCCTTGACACCCTGCAAACCCTGGCCGGCTCCTACAACGTAACGGTCAACGATCTGCTGGCCCCGGTAGACTTCTACGGGGAGCGCACCGAAGCCTCGCTGCCCAAGGGCCTGGCCGAGCTGATTGCCGACCCCACCCTGGGGGCCGAAATCACCCCGGAGTGGCAGCGCACCCTGGCCCGCATCGAGTTGCGCGGCAAGCGCCCGGAGTCCAAGCGCGACTGGTACGAGATCTTCCTGCACCTCAAGCGGGTGCTGGAAGGTTAGCCGAAGGCCAAAAGCCCAAAGCCGAAGGCTGAGAGGCCGACGGCTTTTTTTGTGCCCCGAGCAAGGCGAGCGTACAACAACAGCCTTGGTAACCTCCTTCCAGACGTGCAGCCTGCTGATCAGGGCCGCCGACGGGGGAGCGCTGTCACATAGTGATTCGAGATCCGCATAAGATGAAGGCTATGGGCAAGCCTGTTCGCACTTCGGAGTCTGGCTTTTTTGTAGCGGGCTACGAGGCTCGTACCAGCCGAGTGGCCGAAGCCAGTTCCCAAACGGCTAAAATCCCGGCTTTGTGGGAAAAGATTGAGCGCGGAGAGCTCGAGCTCCTGATTCCCAAGCGCCTGGCCAAGGGTAAGCCCTTTGTGGTCTACTACAACTATGAAAGCGGCTCGGAGGGCCCATTTTCGGTGCTGCTGGGCTACCAGGTGATTGGGCAGGACGACGTGCCGGTGGGTTTGAGCGGCCTGAACGTACCGGCAGGAAGGTATTTGATGTTCACCGCTGAAGGGCCCAGGCCGGGCTCGGTGACTCAGGCCTGGCACGAGATCCATGCCTATTTTGAGCAGCCCGGCGCACCCCAGCGGGCCTATACATTCGATTACGAAGTTCACGAAAACAGCCTGCGGGTTTCGGTTTTTGTAGCTATCCGGTAAGGCAGGAAAGCAGGCTGAGCACATGGACTTAAGACCCAGAGTAATCGAGCTGGCGCGGGGCTACCGCAAGGCCCACGCCCCCCTAACCCCCGAACGGCTGGCCGGAGGCATTGGCGCGAGCCTCTCCTATGGCAAGCTGCCGGCGGGCAAGTTTGGGGCCCTGGTGCCGGAGCAGAACCATATTCTGATTGACCAGGACTCCCCCCCTAAACGCCAGCGCTTTACCCTGGCCCATGAGGTGATGCACGTGCTGATCCAGCAGGACAACGACCTGCTCTCCGACCTGCACGAAGCCTACGCGGGACAGGAACTGGAAAAAGAGCTCGAGGCCCTCTGCAACCTGGGCGCCGCCGAGATGCTCCTGCCCGGCGAGGTGGTGGACGCGGCCCTGGCCAAAAAGGGCCAGATCCCCCGGCTGGTGCCCGAGCTGGCCGAGTTGCACCAGGTCTCGGAGGAGGTGGTGATTATCGCGCTGGCCGAGCGCGGCCCTACCCCCTCAATTGTGCTGATGGCAGGTAGCAAACCCCTGCGGGTCTATTTCAGCGCCAAGCACCCCCGCCTATTGGACCGGGTGAGCCGGGGCACCGGCTTTCGCCGCAACGACCCCCTGGTAATAGCCTTCGAGACCGGCTTACCGCAAAAAACCAAAACCGCCCTCCCCAACCATAGCGTGCTGTACAGCCTCGAGGCCTACCCCAAAGGGGGACGGGTCTATGCGGTTTACAAGGAGCTACAGAATTAGTTGGGGCTCGAGGCCTCCTGGCTTTTGGCTTTCCCTTTTCCGGCCCATGTTAACCTCCAGCACCTTTTCATCCCGCTTAGCTGCGTAGCCTGAAGGTTGCTGTATGGAGTCCAGATATCCGATTCCCACCGTGGGGGCCCTGGTGAAGGGGCCTTCGGGCCGGGTGCTGATTGTCAAGACCACCAAGTGGCAGGGCTTGTGGGGCGTACCAGGGGGCAAAATTGAGTGGGGAGAACCGCTGGAAAAGGCCCTGCAACGGGAATTTCAAGAAGAGGTGGGCCTCGAGCTTTACAACATCCGCTACGCCATGCTGTTAGAGGGGGTGTTCGACCCGCAGTTTTACAAGCCCCTGCATTTTTTGTTCATCAACTACTACGCCGAAAGCCGGGTTGAGACCATTACCCCCAACGAGGAAATCCTCGAGTGGGCCTGGGTAACCCCGGAGGAAGCCCTACGGTACCCCCTGAACAACATCACCCGTACCCTGATTGAAAAGTTTCAGAGGGAGAATCCGTGAGCAAGGTCGCGCTGGTAACCGGCTCGGCCAAAGGCATCGGGCGCGCCATTTTGCTAGCTCTGGCCGAAAAAGGCTTTGATGTGGCCGTGCACTACCGCCAGAGCGAGAACGAGGCCGAGCGCACCCGCCAGGCGGCCCAGGCGTTAGGGGTGCGGGCCATCAAGGTAGCGGCAGATATCACCCAGGCGCAGGAAGCACAGCGCTTGATTCACAGCGTGGCCGAACAGCTCGGCGGCTTGCAGGTGCTGGTCAACAACGTGGGCGACTACCTCAAAAAACCGCTCGAAACGCTGACCCCCGAGGAGTGGCATGGGATGCTCGACTCCAACCTCAACGCGCCGTTTTACCTGACCCAATCAGCCCTCCCCTACCTGAGCGCAACCGGCTATGGGCGGGTAGTGAACATCGGCTTTGCCGGGGCGCAGAATTTGCTGGCCCGTCCGAACATTACCCCTTATGTGATTGCCAAAACCGGACTGATTATCTACAGCAAGTCACTGGCCAAACGCCTGGCGGCCAAAGGCGTGACGGTGAACGTGGTCTCGCCGGGGGTAGCCGAGAACTCCGTTTCAAAGCCCCTGGACGAGATTCCTATAGGCCGCCTGGCACGGCTGGAGGAGCTGGCCAAAGCAGTGCTGTTCTTCGTGGACGAATCGAGTGCTTACCTCACCGGACAGGTTCTCGAGGTGGCGGGTGGCTGGAATCTGTAATCTCAGATTCGGTTGGTTCGTTGCCGAATAGTTACGAACCAACCCGACCAGAGTTATCCGCGTAGCGGAGGGCGATATCGCCCCTTGGAACGGGAGACGCTTTTTCGTCGACCAAAGGGATGGGTGTGCTCTGGGATTCAAAAAGACAGCCTTCTGGGCTTTTATTACACAGTTGGATAAATACCCGTACAAAGTGTCCATTGCAAAAGCCGTAGCAGAAACCTTTTCGTTCCTCCCCTACCGTGTGGGGGAGGTTAGGTGGGGTTGCTGAGCAGCGACTTTGCGTAACCTGGCGGTTGGGGGCCTCACCCAATACCCTCCCCCACCCTCCCTACGTGGTAGGGAGGGGGCTCTATGTCAATCCCTCTCGAAACCCGGAGGTGTACGGACATCTATACGACGCTGTAATTTATACAGGTTGCACCTGACACACAGCTCATTCAGTTTGCCTACCTTTTTGGTAATCAAGCGCACTGACCATACCAATCAGCTTTTTTCAAAAACAAGTGTCCAGGTTACGTTCATATTTTGTATAAGGTGGCATACTCTATAGGACGCTGGAATACTCACCAGCGCAAAGCCCCTGAGCCAGTCGGAAGGGAGGTGGTTTGGGGGCTTTATCCGGAATCTCTCTTCACTTTGCATAGCCGTCAGACTGCTCGAGGTTGCTGACGGAAAAAGGAGACCCCCTTGCTTAGCTACGACAACAAGCAAATCCTCGATCTACCCCTTCCCAAACTGGACAAAAACGGCGGCAAGAAAGCCTATCTGTTTCACAACACCGATGGCGCTGAACCCGTTATCACTCGCTATTACGACGCGGATTTCCAGCCCGACGACGCCTACAAAGCCAGCCTGCCCGACATGACCGAGACCGTGAACTCGGTAGAAGGGGCTAATGTGGCCATCCAGCAGGTGGGTATTTCGGGCTTCAAGCTGCCACTCAAGTTTGCCACGCCCCAGGGCGAAGCCCTGACCCTCGAGGCCCGCGTCACCGGCACGGTCTCGCTAGAGGCCGACCTCAAGGGCATCAACATGAGCCGCATTATTCGCACCTTCTACGCCTACAAAGACGAGGTCTTCAGTCTCGACACCCTGGCCCAGATCGTACAGGACTACCGGAGCACCCTCGACAGCCTCACAGCGCGGGTCAAGGTCAGCTTCAGCTACCCGATGCTGGTGTCTGCGCTGCGCTCAGGGCTGGAAGGCTACCAGTACTACAACGGCAGCTACGAGGCAGCCATTGAAGAAAACGGGCGCATACGCCGCTTTGTCGAGCTGGACTTCGTTTACTCTTCGGCCTGCCCCTGCTCCGCCGAGCTGGCCGAGCACGCCCGCGACAACCGGGGTGCCTACGCCATCCCGCACAGCCAGCGCTCCAAGGCCCGCATCAAGGTCGAAGTGGCCCCCGATACCTCCTTGCACCTGGAAGACCTGGTTCGGCATGCCCGCGAGGCTCTCAAAACCGAGACTCAGGTCATGGTCAAGCGCGAGGATGAGCAAGCCTTCGCCGAGCTTAATGGTGCCTACGTGAAGTTTGTGGAAGATGCCGCCCGTTTGATCTACGAGCAGCTTGTCCGTGACCCCCGTATCCACGACTTTCAGGCAGCCTGCTCACACCTCGAGAGCCTCCACTCCCACGATGCCGTCTCGGTGATTGCCAGGGGTGTACCCGGCGGATTCCGCGCCGACTTCAACGATTTCAGCACTCTAGTTTGTTAGTGAATCCAGAACCTTGCGAAGAAGCCCAGGGAAGAGTTCCCTGGGCTATGGTTTTGGTTCTCGCGGTAGCGCACCCGCCTGATGGGCCGCTTGTTCCAGGGCATTCCAGGCCAGGGTAGCGCACTTGACCCGGGCTGCGAGCTTGTGTACTCCGGACAGCGCCGCCAGGTCGCCCAGTTCAGGGGTGGGCGCGGCTCCGTCCACAATCATGGCCTTGAACTGTTGTTCCAGCGCCAGCGCCTCGGGCCAGGATTTACCCTTGACCAGGTCGGTCATCAGCGAGGCCGAAGCCTGGGAGATGGCACAGCCCTGTCCCTGAAAACGAAGGTCTGTTATGTGGTTCCCATCCGTCTGAACCATTAGCTCGATCTGGTCGCCACAGGAAGGGTTGTCGCCCTTCACCCGCACATTGGCCGAGTCCAGGGGGCCATAGTTGTGGGGCGATTTGTAGTGGCGCAGGATGATTTCTTTGTATAGCTCATCCAGGAGGCTCATGGCCTTCATTGTAAAGCCCGCAGGCAAGGCATCCGGACACAGCGCACAATGCCCATCTACCTGGTAGGGCAGACTAACAACCAGTATGCGACCCGTATTTCGCGCCAATTCCCCTTCAGATAAAGCCCCTAAAGGCGATTTCCGTCAGTTGGGTCGCCTGTTGGCTTACACCCGGCCCTACCGACTGGGCCTGCTACTTGCAGGCGTGGCGAGCCTCATTTCCACAGGCTTTTTCCTGGCCTTTCCGCAATTGGTTAGCCGGATGCTCGACGCCTCCATTTTCGAGCAGGGCAACCTGGGGCAGATTGACCGCTACACTCTGCTGCTGATAGGGGTCTTTGCCGGACAGGCCCTTTTTAGTGGGCTGCAAAGTTATCTCTTCGCCCGCGCCGGCGAGGGGGTGGTAGCCGACCTGCGGCGCAACCTGTTCAGCCACCTGCTCACCCTTTCTCCGCGCTTCTTCGAGAACCACAAAACCGGCGATATCACCAGCCGCCTGACCTCGGACGTCGCCACCGTACAGGGGGTCGCCTCCAACGCCCTGGTGCAGCTTTTCACCACCCCCTTGATGTTTGCTGCCACGCTGACCATCCTTTTCGTCACCAACTGGAAGCTCTCGAGCTTCATTCTGGCGGTGGTTCCGCTGGTAATCCTGGTGGCCATTGTGCTTGGGCGCATCATCCGGCGTATGAGTAAGGCTTTCCAGGACAAGATAGCCGAGGCCAATGCCCGCGCCGAGGAGTCCATCAGCGGCATCCGGGTGGTGCAGTCGTTTACGGCGGAAAAGCTCGAGGCCGAACGCTATAGCCGCTTGATAGGCGAGTCCTTCCGTACCGCCCTGCGGCGGGCGCTGGTATCGTCTGGGCTGAGTGGGGTGGTGTTCTTCACCATCTTTAGTGCCCTGGGCCTCATCTTCTGGTATGGAGGGCGGCTGGTCTCGCTGGGCGAAATCACCCCCGGTCAGCTGGTTTCTTTTATTTTGTATGCCTTCAACGTGGCCGCCAGCGTGGGCACCCTGGCCGGCATCTGGAGCCAGGTGCAGAGTGCTCTGGGCGCCAGCAGCCGTATATTCGAGCTTCTGGATACGCCATCTGAACTGAAAGAACCCACGAACCCCCACCCGTTGAGCCAGGTGCGCGGCGAGGTGCGTCTGGAGGACGTCCACTTCGCCTACGACGAACGCGGGGAAGTGCTGCGGGGCGTCAGCCTGAGCGCCCGACCCGGCCAGGTGGTGGCCCTGGTAGGGCCCAGCGGTGCCGGTAAAAGCACGCTGATTGCCCTGATACCTCGCTTCTACGATGTGACCCAGGGACGCATTACCCTGGACGGGATAGACATCCGACAACTACGACTGCTGGATTTGCGAGGGCAGATTGCCCTGGTGCCGCAGGAAACCCTGCTCTTCTCGGGCACCATCGAGGAAAATATCCGCTACGGCAAACCCCAGGCCACCCAGGCCGAGATCATCGAGGCCGCCCAGGCCGCCAACGCCCATGAGTTCATCAGCGCTTTTCCGCAAGGCTATCAGACCGTTGTGGGCGAACGTGGGGTCAAGCTGTCGGGCGGACAGCGCCAGCGAATCGCCATCGCCCGGGCCCTGCTCAAAGACCCCAGGATTTTGATTCTGGACGAGGCCACCAGTTCGCTCGACTCGGAGTCCGAGGCGCTGGTGCAAGAAGCCCTGGACAAGCTGATGAAAGGCCGCACGACCTTTGTGATTGCCCACCGGCTTTCCACCGTGCGAACCGCCGACCTAATCGTGGTGCTCGAGAAGGGGCAGGTGGTGCAGCAGGGCACCCATGAGGCACTGCTGGCGCAGGGCGGGCTTTACCGTGACCTCTACGAGCTGCAATTCCGTGAGGAAGCGCCCGGCGCCGGATGATTTGGGGTTTGCTCGAGACCTTCAAAGCCAGTCTTTGAAGAAGTCCCGCACCCTCTTAAGCGCCTCGATGAAGCGGTCAATGTCTTCCTGGGTGGTGTAGATGTAAAAACTGGCCCGCACCGTGGCGGGAACGCCCAGCTTGCGGTGCAGGGGTTGGGCGCAGTGGTGCCCGGCCCGCACGGCTATACCGTACTGGTCGAGGGCGGTTGCCACATCGTGGGCGTGAATATCGCCCAGCACAAAGGGAATCACGCCGCTCCGGTCTGGGCCTCGGGGTCCAAAGGTGCGTACTTCGGGTAGTTCTTCGTCCAGCCGTGCGAGGGCGTAAGAGACCAGCTCGAGTTCGTGCTGCCATACCCTTTCCATACCCAGCCTGGCCAGATAGTCCACTGCCGCCGCCAGCCCAATGGCCTCGGCCACCGCGGGGGTTCCGGCCTCGAAGCGCTGCGGGGGCTGGGTATAGGTAGAGCGGTCTACATACACCTCTCGAATCATGCTGCCGCCCCCTAAAAAGGGGGCCAGGGTTTCCAGCACCTCGTAGCGGCCCCACAGCACCCCCACCCCGGTGGGCCCCAGCATCTTGTGCCCGGAAAAGGCGTAGAAATCGGCTCCCAGTGCCCGCACATCCACGGGCATGTGGGGGGCCGACTGGGCCCCGTCCACCACCATCAGGGCTCCCACGGCTTTGGCCGCCTGGGCGATTTCGGCCACTGGATTAACCGTTCCCAGCACATTGGAAACCTGCATCACGCTCACCAGCTTGACCCGGTGGGATAGGAGCGAGTCCAGGGCCTCCAGCTCCAGGCGGCCATCCGGCCCCAGCGGAATGGCTTTGATCCTGGCCCCGGTGCGCTCAGAGACCAGGTGCCAGGGCACCAGGTTGGCGTGGTGCTCCATCTCGGTGAGCAGAATCTCGTCGCCTGGCCGCAGGTTGTGCAGCCCCCAGGCGTAGGCCACCAGGTTGAGGGCCTCGGTGGTGTTGCGTACAAAAATAATCTCGCCCTCGTCGGCTCCAATAAAGCGGGCCAGGGTTCGGCGGGCCTGCTCATAAGCTTCGCTGGCCCGCACCGAAAGGGTGTAGGCCCCCCGGTGGACGCTGGCATTGAGCTCCCGGTAGTAATGCGAGACAGTTTCGATGACCACTTCAGGTTTTTGGCTGGTGGCCGCCGAGTTGAGGTAGACCAGATCGGGATGACGCATCAGAAGTGGAAAATCCTGGCGAATGGCTTGGGGCGTGACGATGGCCATGTGTTTAGGGTAGCCCATTTGAAACAAAATGTTTAGGACAGAAGGTTCATTTGTCCGTTCTGGTTCAAAATCCTCTGATAAAGCACAAAACGGGGTGTTTGGCCGCCCGCTGATGCCCGGAGGCGCGTGTCAGAGAAGTACCAGAAATTAATGCAACAGGTGGCTTTTTGTCTTTTCGGGTCTGCATTCCAGCAAGATTAACAGGCCACTGCTGGCTCGTTAAAGAACTCGTTACGCTTACGTTGTTCTTGCAAAGGCTCATTTTAGACCCCTTAACGAACCGGTACAACCCGCTACCCATGCGGGTAAACCCCGATAACGGAAGGATTACGGCCTGGTTTGTACCCTTTACGCAGAGATGCCGCTCTTGCGGCTAGGTGATTTCAATGAAGAAAGTCAAGACTTGTCGCTCGTGCGGGTCGGGAGAGCTGGTGTCCTTTCTAAGTTTGGGAAGGCTGCCCCTCTCCAGCACCCTGGGCGCCGATCAGCTTGCTACCCCCGAAGAACGGCGCAGCCTCGAGGTGGGCTTTTGCAAGCGCTGTAGCCTGGTTCAGCTCATGGGCGACCCTGCCGAGGACTCACCGGCACCAGCCCAGCCGATGCCGGAAGGGTTGCTCGAGCGGCTGATGCACAGCTACCGGCTGGGCCCGCACCAGCTGGTGCTGGCCCTGGAAGGAAGTAGCCCGGAGCTGATGCGCCAGTTGATGCAGGCGGGGGTGCGGGTGGTATATCTCGAGCCCCATCCAGAACGCAGCAAAGCGGCTTCCAGCAAGGGCATTCCCACCCGACACGAGCGCTTTGATCGCCACTATGCCGACCTGCTCCGCGAGGAAGGTCTGCGGGCTGATGTGGTGCTGGTGAATCAACTGCTTTCCTATAGCAGCGACCTCAACGGGTTGCTCGAGAGCCTCGCGGCGGTGCTTAAGGATACGGGCCTGGTGGTGATGGAACTGCCCTATGTGCGGGCGATGCTCGAGGCCCGGCAGTTCGAGCACTTTACCCACCATCAGCAACACTATTTCTCGGTCAGCGCCTTGCACGAACTGGTACGCCGCCACGGCTTGTGGCTCCAGCGGGTCGAACCGCTCTCAGAGGGCTATCTGCGCTACTACCTGGGCAAGACCCGTCAGATCGAATCCTCGGTGGGCTGGTATATGGAGGAAGAACAAGCCCTGGGCCTGACCGGGGCCGCCTATTACCTCGAGTTTGCCTCCCGCATCGCCGCCGTGCGCGAAGCCCTAGTGGCTCTCCTGACCGAACTGCGTGCCCGTGGACGAAGGGTGGCCGCCTACGGGGCTAATTCCCAGGGCACGGCCCTGCTCAACTATGTTGGGCTGGGTCGAGAGGTGATTGATTTTGTAGTAGACAGCGATACCAGCAAACAGGGTCGCTACATGGCTGGGGTGCATATCCCCATCTATGGGATCCACAAGCTGCTCGAAGAACAACCCGACTACCTGCTCCTGCTGAGCGGTGAACCCGGCGAGATGGCTCGCCAATATCAGGAGTATCTAAAACGGGGGGGCAAGTTTATCGTAGCCCTACCCCACCCCGACATTCTAAACCCACCGATTGAACAAAAGATTCAAATTGGTATTTGAAAACAGCAAGCAGCGATTCACAAGCCAGAGCTCTGCTTTTCGAGCATGACCCGCAATCGAAGTCGCCCTTCTCTTCCACCCATAACTGCCTTACTGAGAACGGCCCGTTGAGGGGCACGTGGGACATTATCGAACGCCAGTTCGGAGTTAGGCGATAAGCTGAAAAGGCTGCTCTTGACGTAGGGAAGGCTTCTTGGGCTGGTGGCAGTAGGCGATGAGAGCACACAAGCCATTGACCATGAAGTTGGCGACTGAACAGGGTGGTGTGCATGTTTTTCTTCAAACCCGTGAAGAGTTCGAGGCCAAACTCGGTCAGGAGTTGCCGCACCAAAGGTTGGGAAATGTAGCCCCTATCAGCAAAAATCTTGCCAAAGAGGTTTTTCATGCCTTGAATCATGTGCAGTAGTCCTTTACGGTCATCGGTATTGGCGGGGGTGAAGTAGACCGATAACAGTTCCCCTCGGTCATTGCAGAGGAAGTGGAGTTTGAAACCATAGAACCAACCCATGGAGTTCTTGCCCCGCCGGGCAACCCCTTCAAAGACCTTGTGCGAATGGATGCGCAGGTTGTGACAGACCTTCAGGCTGGTCGAATCTACAAACGAGATGCCGGTGCATGGCCCAAAACAACGCTTCAGATAAGCACATAGAGCCAACAGACACTGCGGCAATAACTCAATGAAGCGCTGATAGCTCACCAGACTGGGAAACTCCGCCCGCAACTGCACCAGTACATAACTTCTGATAGTAGGCTTTGAAATCTCGGTAGCTGGACTGATGAAAGTGAATCAACAGGGTCATCACCTCACTCGCACACAACCTGGGTTTGGGGCCAGGCTTACCCCGTCTTGAACCCTCAGCCAGTCCTGAGCCACTTGCCCACTGCTTTTTCGACAGTTCAGCCTTAAACTCCTGGCAAATCATCCACATCACAGAACAACTCGGGTAGAGATATGCTCATATTGACCTCCTCGTTGGCTTGGGCAGTTGCCAGATTGCACCCTTAGCCTACTTGGAGGTCTCTCTTTTCTCTACCTGCACGACTTTTCCTTCTCTTCTCTATCTCCGAAACTGGCGTCAATAAGACAGCCTCCGGGGTTTTTATTTTCGCCAACGGTCTTTTTGAATCCGACTATTTCTTGGATGCTTCTGGCACAAGCGTTCTCTCTGCCTATTGTGCTTCCTCGAAGCCTCGGAAGAATCCCATCTGTCCCACGCTCATCGGCCCCTGCCACAGCGTAGAATTTTGGATATGTCCGAGAGTACCGAAAAGCACAAGGAGATTGCCAGGGCCAGGGGCCCGGTGAACATCGCCATCGTTACGGCCTCAGACACCCGTACCCCCGAGACCGACACCAACTACCACTACCTGAAGCCCGAAATCGAGGCGATGGGCCACCGCATCGTGGGCTACCGCATCATCAAGGACGAGCCCGAGCAGGTAGCGCAGGCGCTGGACGACATGGTGAATGCCGGGGCGCAAATTATCCTGTTCAACGGCGGCACCGGCATCGCCCCCCGCGACACCACCTACGACGTGCTGGCCCGCAAGATCGAGAAGCCCATGCCCGGTTTTGGCGAGCTGTTTCGGATGCTCTCCTACCACGAGGTGGGCGCCGCCGCCATGCTCTCCCGCGCCACCGCCGGAACCTACCGCAAGAAGGTCGTGATTTCCACCCCAGGTTCGCCCAACGCGGTGATGGTGGCCTGGACCAAGCTCATAAAGCCCGAGCTGGAGCATCTGGCCTGGGAAGTGGCCCGTTAGTTTCAAAATTGCATCTCAACACAAAACGCTGAACCCCTTTGCCCACAATTGTCAGAGGGTATCATGTTATGCATGACCCTCAAGGGCCAGGGGCCGGGCCCCTTACCGCCTTTGCTCGAGCAGTACGTCGAACTGCGGGATGCCTATCCCGATTATTTGCTGCTCTTTCAGGTGGGCGACTTTTACGAGACCTTTGGCGAGGATGCCGAGCGGCTTTCGCGGGCTTTGAACCTTACCCTGACCCACAAGACCGCCCGGGATTTCACCACCCCCATGGCCGGCATCCCGGTTCGCTCGGTGGATGTGCATCTGGAAAAGCTCCTGAAACAGGGCTTTCGGGTGGCCGTAGCCGACCAGACAGAGCTGGCCGAGGAAGCTGACAAGCTGGTGCGGCGCGAGGTGACCCAACTGCTCACGCCCGGCACGGTGATGCGCGAGAACCTGCTGAGGCCAGAGGCCAACTACCTGGCCGCCATCAGCACCAGCGATGGCTACGGGCTGACCTTGCTGGACATCTCTACCGGCGAGTTTCGCGGCAGCGTGTTGTATAGCAAGAGCGCCCTTTACGACGAGCTCTTTCGCTTCCGGCCCGCCGAGGTGCTGCTGGCCCCAGAGCTGTACCACCAAACGGATTTTTTGCAGGAGTTCCAGCAGCGTTTTCCAGTGATGCTCTCGGAGGCCGGTTTCGAGGGGGAAGTGGGGCGGGCCGCGCTGCAAGCCCAGTTTGACCCCCTGCCGCCTGGTTTGGAACACCCGGCGCTCTTGCGTTCGGCAGGAGCGGTGCTGGCCTACGCCCTGCGGGTACAGGAGAACGGGCTGCCCCAGGTACGAAGCTTTTTGCGCTACGACCCCAGCGCCTTCATGCAACTGAGCGAGTCCACCCTGCGAACCCTGGAAATTTACGAGCCGAGTTTTGTGGGGGATCGAAGCGAGGAGCGCACCCTGCTGGGGGTGCTGGGCCTAACCCGCACCGCACCCGGACGGCGCTTGCTGCGGGCCTGGTTGCGGCATCCGCTGGTGGAGGAGGCCCCCTTGCAGGCCCGGCTGGATGCTGTGGAGGCGCTGGTGCGCGACGGGGTGCTGCGAGCCGAAGTACGCAAGATTCTGTACCGGATGCATGACCTCGAGCGCCTCGCAGCCCGCTTGCTGGCCGGAAGGGCCAGCGCCCGCGACCTTTCGGCCTTGCAGCGCAGTTTGTCGCTCCTACCCGATCTAACCGGGCTTCTGGGGGGTTTGGGGCCCCTTTCGAGCCTGTCTGAGCGGTTACCCAGCCTGAGCCACGTGGCCGAGCAGATTGCGGCCTCCCTGGTCGAAGACCCCCCTTTGAAAATCACCGAGGGGGGCCTGATTCGGGAAGGCTTCGACCCTGAGCTGGACGAATTGCGCCACCGGGCCGAGGAAGGGCGGGCCTGGATTGCCCGGCTGGAAACCGAGCAGCGCGAGAGAACCCGCATTCCCAACCTCAAGGTGGGCTACAACGCTGTGTTTGGGTATTACCTCGAGGTCACCCGCCCGCACTACACCCTGGTTCCCGAGAACTGGCGGGCCCTCCAGACCCTCAAGGATCGGATGCGCTTCAGCACCCCTGAACTCAAAGAACAGGAGCGCAAAATCCTGCAAGCCGAGACCGAGGCCATCAAGCGCGAATACGCAGTGTTTTTGGAGTTGCGCGAGCAGGTTGCCAAAGCCTCCGACGAGGTGCGCCAGGCCGCCCAGGTGCTGGCCGAGCTGGACGTATACGCCACGCTGGCCGAGGCCGCGGTGGAGTACGGCTACAGCCGCCCCCGCTTCTCGCGCGATGGCACCCTGAGCATCCGGGCGGGTCGGCACCCGGTGGTGGAGCGCAGCAGCCTGTTCATCCCCAACGACCTTTCCATGAGCCCTTCGGCCCGGCTTCTGATTCTGACCGGGCCCAACATGGCCGGAAAGTCTACCTATCTGCGCCAGACGGCCCTGATTGCCCTGCTGGCCCAGATTGGCTCTTTTGTGCCTGCCGAGTCGGCCACGCTGCCCCTCTTTGACCGCATCTACACCCGCATCGGGGCTTCGGACGACATCGCGGGTGGGCGCAGCACCTTCATGGTGGAGATGGAAGAGCTGGCCACCATTCTGCACAACGCAACCGACAGAAGCCTGGTGCTGCTGGACGAGATTGGGCGGGGCACCAGCACCTACGACGGCCTGGCCCTGGCCTGGGCTGCCTGCGAACACCTGCACGACCGGGTACGGGCCTACACGCTGTTTGCCACCCACTACTTCGAACTTACCGCCCTGCCCGAGCGCTTGAGCGCTGCCCGCAACGCCCATGTAGCCGCCAGGGAGGAGGCGGGCGGGCTGGTGTTTTATCATCAGGTCTTGCCGGGGCCGGCCAGCAAAAGCTACGGGCTGGAAGTAGCCCGGCTGGCGGGCCTGCCCGCAGAGGTCTTGGCACGGGCCAAAACCGTGATGAGCGGGCTGGAAGCCAGCCAGAAGGGGCTGTCCAGGGAAGTGCTGGAGGAACTTCTGGAGCTCGACCTGGTTCGCACCAGCCCCCTGGACGCCCTGCTCTTTTTGCGAAAATTGCAGGAGAGGCTCAAGGGCCTCTCTCCGGAGGTTCTCGAGGCCCCTGGGGCCTGACCGCCATGATTCGCAAACTGCCCCCCGACCTGATCCGCGAGATTGCGGCGGGGGAGGTGGTGTCGGATCCTGCTGATGTGGTGCGGGAGCTGCTCGAGAACGCCCTCGACGCAGGCGCAACCCGGGTTTACCTCGAGCTGTGGGGCGGCGGGCTCGACAAAATTGTGGTGAGCGACAACGGAATCGGCATCCCCAAAGACCAGCTGGCCCTGGCCCTGGAACACCACACCACCAGCAAGCTCACCGACCTGCAACAGATCACCACCCTGGGCTTTAGAGGCGAAGGTCTGTGGGCTATCCGCCAGGCCGCCAGGGTGCGGCTCACCTCGAGGCCCCCCCAGCAGCTAGGCGGTGCAACCCTGGTAGCCTTTCAAGACGAAGTTGAGCTCCAGGAACACCCGGCCCCGGCCGGAACCCGGGTCGAGGTCACCACCCTTTTCAGCCATCTGCCCGCCCGCCGAAACGCCCTGGAGGCCCCGGCTGCCGAAGGGCGCAAGGTGGTACACCTGGTTTCGCGCTACCTGCTGCACCGCCCGGAAATGGCCCTGCAACTGGTGGTGGACGGCGAAGTGAAAATCGCCCATGCGGGGGGTGGCTTTGGCGAAGTTGCCAAACTGCTGTGGGGCTCGGTGGTGGCCAACCGGTTGTTGCCCCTGGAGGCCACCGAGGGGGCTTTTCGTTTATCGGGCCTGCTCTCGCGTCCCGAGCTGTCGCGCCCCCGTCGCGACCGGCTGCTGTTGGCCCTGAATGGCCGCCCGGTGGAGTGGCCCGAGCCCCTTTTACAGGCCGTACTGGCCGCCTACAAAGAACTCCTGCCCCACGGCCAGTTTCCGGTGGGCGTGCTGAACCTGGACATCCCTGTCGAGCACCTGCTGGTCAATACCTCCCCCGATAAATCCCGCGTGAAGCTGGTTCGGCTCGAACCCGTGCTGGGGTTTGTCTCCCAGGCGGTGCAAAACCTGCTCTCGGCCCACTCGCTGGCCCGGGCTTTGCCCGAACCCACCCCCATGACCGGCCCTTCTCCGGTGCAGCGAACCCGCTTTCCCAGGCTTCACTACCTGGGCCGCTTCCGCGAGCTGTACTTGCTGGCCGAGGCGGGCGACGAGCTTTACGTGGTGGATCAGCACGCCGCCCACGAACGCATCCTCTACGAAGAGTTGTCCCGCCGCTACCGGGAAGAGCCCCCCCAGGAGCTCCCCCACCCCGAGCTGGTCTCGCTTGCCCTGGGCGAGGAACTCAACTTTGCCGAGCGCGCCCATGAGCTCGAGCAAGCCGGGCTGTTGCTCGAGCCTTTCGGCCCCGGCAAATACCGCATCCGTACCATTCCGGCTTTTCTGGCCGGGCACCCCTCGCTCATCCCCGAAGTGGTAAAAGGCAGCCTGGGCGCGCCCAGCTTTGCCGAAGCCTGGCGCAGCGTACTGGCCCGGCTAGCCTGTTTGCCCGCCATCAAGGCCGGACATCCGCTGGCGGGCGCTTCCGCCCAGGCTTTGCTGGATACCCTGGCCGCGTGTGAGCTGCCTTGGGTTTGCCCGCACGGGCGACCAACCGCGTTGGTAATGGGTGAACTGGAGCTGGCCCGGCGTTTTGGGCGGCGCGGCCTCCGAGCGGTGGAGCGCTCGAGGGTTGAAAAAATATAGCCCTATAGCTGTTTGGATACCTATGCTGGGTACCTCAGTAGTTACAATGTAACGTTGGCGCACCTCACAAATACAACCCTATGGGGCTGACAGAATACTGAAAACAACGTCTTTATCAAAGGGAGGCTTGCATGAATGAGCAAGATAGTGAAGTAATGTCTGCTGAAGATAACACCGTGTCCCCCGAGGAAATGACCCGCCGGGCGTTCCTGAAAAAATCCGCCGTTGCGGGTGCAGCCGTGGGGATGATGGGCATGGCTTCAGCCCAGCAAGCCACCGCCGATCAGGTGGTGCGGGGCAAGAACCCCAAGCTGGTGGTGCTCTCCTCGCGCCCGGTGGTGATGGAGTCTACGCTGGAGCTGCTCGGCTCCGAGCGGATTACCAGCAAGGCCAATCTTTTCATCCGCAACAACATAGACCTTCCGGGCCTCAACACCACCGAGCCCAACGTACAGCCGGGCTGGGTGGTGGAGGTGGGTGGCCTCATAGACGCCCCATTCCGCATTACCGTGGAAGAGCTTTCCCGGCTACCCCAGACTGAGGTTACAAGCGTGCTGCAGTGCTCCGGCAACGGCCGCTCGTTCTTCAACCCCCGGCCCTCGGGGAACCCCTGGACCTATGGCGGCGTGGGCCAGGTCACCTGGCGGGGGGTGCTCCTCAAGACCCTGCTCGAGGCCAAAGGGGTCAAGTTGCGGGATAACGCCCGCTTCATCACCATGAACGCCTCTACCCAGGGCGGCGCCCAGCCCTACGAGAAGAGCTTCCCCATTAGCGTGCTGGAGTACAACAGCGCCATGCTGGCTCTGGGCATGAACGGCGAACCCCTACCGGCTGTACACGGCGGCCCGGTACGGCTGGTGGCCGCCGGTACCTTTGGCACGCCCAACGTGAAGTGGATTGTCAAGCTCGACTTTACCGCCAGCGAAAGCCCCGGCAACGAGCAGGTGCCCCGCTACCGGGTGCCGGTGCTTCCGGGTTGGAACACCCCCATCCTGCCCACCCAGCCGGGCAGCCGCTACAACTACACCCTGGACAACTCCCGCTCCAACTGGGGCGCTAACATCAACTCCTTCATCCTCTCTCCGCTGGCCGGGGCCAGTGTCCGGGGCCGCCGGGTAGAGATTCGCGGTGTAGCCTGGAACGATGGCCTGGCTCCCATCGAGTCTGTGGAGGTCTCGGTGAACGGTGGAACCACCTGGCGCAAGGCTCTCATCGAGGGAAACGATGGCAAATTCGGCTGGTACCGCTGGGTCTCGCCGCAGTTGCTGGCCCCTGGCGACTACGAAGTGATGGCCCGCGCCACCGACGCCCTGGGCCGCACCCAGCCTATGGACGGCAACGTGTGGTGGAACGAGCGCGGCTATGAATGGAACGGGGTAATGCGGGTCAAGTTCAAGGTCACTTGAACATTTTGGCACGCACCAACCGGCAGCCCAATACCCCCGGTTGCCGGTTGCTTTTTTAGAATCTCTTTAGTTTTGTGCAAAACTAGTCAACGCGCACAAAAACGTCCATCAGAGCATGTTATGCTCTTGGTTCAGGGAGGACAAGCACACATGAAAACCAGATACCTGGTATGGGTAACTTTATTAGCAGCTGTTGGTTTATGGATGGGCCTTGGCCAGAACGCGCTTCCCGAGGGGCCTGGCCGCGAACTCGTTTTGCAGAAGTGCCAGACCTGCCACGAAATCGGCTTTGTCACTCGAGAGCGCCAAACCCGCGAGCGCTGGGATAGCCTGATTACCGAGATGCAGAATTACGGCCTCAGGCTAACCCCGGAGGAACGCACCGCCATTTTGAACTACCTGGCCACCCGTCTGGCGCCAGGGGCAACTGCACCGGCGCCCACCC
This sequence comes from Meiothermus sp. CFH 77666, assembly GCF_017497985.1. Lineage (NCBI taxonomy): Bacteria > Thermotogati > Deinococcota > Deinococci > Thermales > Thermaceae > Meiothermus > Meiothermus sp. CFH 77666. The sequence goes on along the minus strand of NZ_JAGDFV010000016.1, from coordinate 44,951 downwards.
AAACCCAGGCTGCTACCACAGTTAATGGAGCACAGGTCTACAACAACTGCATTGGCTGCCATCAGGCCAATGGCGCAGGTCTTCCAGGAGTTTTCCCACCCCTGGCCGGGCACGTGCCCGAGATTCTGGCGGCCCGGGGTGGACGCGAGTGGCTGATTCAGGTCATGCTCTACGGCCTGCAAGGCCAGATCAGCGTCAAGGGCGCTAGCTACAACGGGGTCATGCCAGGATACGCCCAGCTCAGCAATGCCGAACTTGCCGCTGTGTTGAACTACATTGCCACCCAGTGGGGCAATGCGCTGCCTTCTGGCCAGACGCCTTTTACCGAGGCTGAGGTGCAGGCCCAGCGAGGCAAGAACCTGAGCGTCCAGCAGGTGCTGGCAGCGCGTCAACAGCTTGGCCTGCGATGAACACGGTTTTATCCCTTCACGCCGGGCAGGGCGACACCCTGCCCAAACCCCCCATCCCTCAAGCAGTGCTGGTGGCCGGCAAAGGCGTGGAGGGGGATCGGCATTTCGGCAAGCACCCCGACCGTGCGGTGCTAATTGCAGGGCGTGCAACCTATGACCTGGCTGCTCGAGCGGGCATCCTGCTACCCTCTGGAGCGCTGGGCGAGAACATTCTGGTGGACTTTGACCCCCACCAGCTGGAGCCTGGGGCCCACCTTCAGATCGGAACGGTGTTGCTGGAACTGACCACCGTCTGCACTGTGTGCAGCTCCCTCTCGGTCTTCGACCTGCGCTTACCCAAGGTGCTTCTAGGTCGGCGCGGCCTGTACGCCAGGGTGCTCGAGGGTGGAGTGGTTCAGGTTGGCGATGTGGTGCAGGTTCTCTCAACGCAAACTGCATAGGGTGGTTCAGGAGACCACCTCCGGCTGGTAGCGCCGTCGTCGGAGGGGTGGGCTGTCGCCTTTCTCTTTCGTCGGAATCAAACCGCAAACCACGCCGTAAGCCCAGTTTACGGAGTAGGCTAGACACATGCGAATCCTTTCTGCGGAGGAAACCGCTGCGCTTCTTCCCTACCCCGCGCTGGCGGAATCTATTGCGCGGGTGCTGGCTGACCATGCCAGGGGTCAGATAACCGCTCCCGAACGCCTGGTGGTGCCGCTGGCGGGCGGCGCAACCCTGTTGCTGATGCCCGCTGCCGACCCTTCCATTACCGTAACCAAACTGGTAACGGTGCACCCCCAGCAACACCCTAGCGTGCGGGCCGAGGTCTGGGTGATGCGCACCGACACCGGCGAACGCCTGGCCTTGCTGGAGGGTTCCGTGGTGACGGCCCGCCGCACGGCTGCGGTGTCGTTGCTGGCGGCCCAAACCCTGGCCCCCAACCCCACTGGCCCGCTCCTCATCATTGGAGCGGGCACCCAGGGCAGAAGCCACCTGGAAGCATTCCAGGAGGGCCTGGGAACCGACAAGGTGTACGTTTATTCGCGCAGCTTTGAACATTCTGAAGCGCTGGCCTCTTATGCCCGCCAGCGCCGCATGCTGGCCCAGGCCATCGCCTCGCTCGAGCCCGCCCTGCACGAAGCCAGCCTGATCGTCTGCGCCACTACCAGCCGGACTCCCATCTTATTCCAAGCTCCTCCCGATGCCTTTATTGCCGCGGTGGGGGCCTACCAGCCCAACATGGCCGAGGTCGCGCCGGAAGTGGTACACCAGGCTCAGCTTTTTGTGGACACGCTCGAGGGTGCGCGTTCGGAAGCGGGCGATCTGCTACAGGCCCAGATAGACTGGAGCCAGGTGCAGTCGCTGGAATCAGCTCTACAACAAACCAGACCAAAGGCCGGCATCGTGCTGTTCAAGAGTGTGGGACATGCGCTGTGGGATCTGGCAGCCGCCCGCCTGGTCACACAAAGGCTGAGCAAATAACCTATGGATATGTATCTGATCGTGCTCTGTACCGTGCCTGACGCCTCTACGGGCCAGACAATAGCCCGAACCCTTGTGCACGAAGGCCTGGCTGCATGCGTCAACCTGCTGCCGGGCATCACCTCGGTCTATCGCTGGCAGGGCGAGGTGCAGGAGAACCCCGAGCTGCTGCTTATCATCAAGACCACCCAGGCTCGCTACCCGGCGCTCGAGGCCCGCATCAAAGAACTGCACCCCTACGAGGTTCCGGAAATCATCGCTCACAGGATCGAGGCGGGTTTGAAGAGCTACCTCGAGTGGATTACGCAAAGCACCTAAGTACCTCCCTACTGGGATGGTCGAGAATCATTCGGGTATTGCGCCCGGAGCATGATTTTCTGGTGCAGCCTGAATTCATATCTAAATACGGGCGCAACTTAACCGGGCTGCCTTGTTTTTGGAGCCATTGGCCACAAGCGATAAGCTATAGGCCATGATTCGGGCCAAGCAACTCGCCGACGGTATGACCTGTGGCCCCATGCAGGCCGAGGTCTGGGTGGATGTCGAGACCCCCACCCCCGAGGAAATCGCCCTGATTCAGCAACTGTATCCGCTCAACCCCCTGGCCCTGGCCGATGCCCAGGAGATTGGCCACTGGAGCCGCTTCGAGGAGTATCCCAAGCACCTCTTTCTGATTTTTCGCACCCTCGAGGCCCCGGGCAACGCCCACAGCCGCACCGAGCGGGTCTCGTACTTCTACTTCCCCGAGACCCAGGTACTGCTCACCTACCGCAACGAGCCCGTAGACTACCTCGAGCAAATCTGGAACAGCTTTCGCGGGGGATCGTGCTTGCGGCTGTGGCAGCGCCTGCTCGACCAGGGCGTACAGACCTTTTTCGAGTACACTGATGCCCTCACCGACCGGGTGGAAGACCTCGAAGAGCTGGCCATGAACGGCGACAACACCCCCGAGACCCCCCGCCTGGTTTTTGCGGGCCGTCGGGAAGTGCTGCGGGTACGGCGCCTGGTTTCGCAGGCCCGCGAGGCTTTGCTGCACCTCGAGCGCCTCCCCTTGCTTGGCGCCGAAGCCTACCTTTTCCGCGACCTTACCGACCGCATGGGCCGGGTCTACGAGGGCCTGGACGCCGCCAGGGACGAGCTGTCCAACGTGCTTGAAGTACACCTTTCGGCCCAGAACAACCGGCTCAACCGGGTGGTACAGGCCCTCACGGTGATCTCGGTGCTGTTTTTACCCATGACCCTCTGGGCCGGTATTTACGGCACCAACTTTGAAGCCTTCACCGAGTACCAGTGGGCCAGTGGGCGGATATTTTTCTGGGGAGGGCTGCTCTTGATCGGCGGGGGGCTGGCCCTCTGGATGAAACGCCGGGGCTGGTGGTAACCAACTTCTTCGCCGCCTACCCATGGCCACATCCAGCCCAGCGGTTCTTTTCGTATACACAAATACCAAGCCCACCTTACACATCTTTCCAAATGCGTCCTCACTCACTTCAAATATATCAACACAAATGTTTACAAAATCACCCAAGCCTGTTATAGTCGGATTTGAGGAGAGATGAACAAATGCAAACCAGCATCTTAGACACCCTAACCTTCGATCCTGGCGAGATTATTCTCTATCCCGGAGAGCCCAGCCCTAAGGATCAGCTCTACCGGGTTCGGGAGGGTCTAGTAAGGCTCCAGAGCGTAGACGACGAGGGCAATGCCCTGACCCTACGCTTTGTGCGTCCTGGTGAGTATTTTGGCGAAGAGGTAATTTCCGCCGCCGAGCGCACCTACTTTGCCGAGGCCGTTACTGAAACCAAGGTAGATGCCTTAGCACCTGCTCAGCTATCTCCCCAGGAAGTGGCCGACCTGGTACAAGGCCTGGTTAAAGCGCTGAGCCAAACCTACCAGACCATTCAGCGCATCTCCGGACAGCGTCTCAAAAATCGCATTGCTGCCACTTTGCTGGACCTCGCCCGCACCCCCGTGGCTTTCACCGAGAAGAACGGGCGGGTGGGGGTCAGGGCCACCCACGACGAAATTGCCTCTGCAGTAGGATCAGTACGCGAGACTGTCACCAAGGTGATCGGCGAACTCACCCGCGAGGGTTACATCCGCTCCGGCTATGGCAAGCTGGTGCTGGAAAACCCCGGTGGCCTGGAACGCCTTTCCAAGGAAGCCGCATAAAGCAGCCGGTCTTACCCCAACTCGAACTACGCAAGACTAGTGCTCTGGTAACAAAGTGTTTGAGATGCCTCCATTGAACCCAACTTCTGCCCTTGATTTCTTGTAGTCATTCCGAGGCCACGCAGTGCAATGAGGAATCTGGAACTGCAAACAGACGGTGAATACAGTGGACTGAGGCAGATCAGATTCCTCATCGCTTCGCTCAGTTCGGAATGAAACCAAAATTTACCTACCAGTGCACTAGCCACTAGTCAAAGACTTGAACCGAGAGGTCTATGGGCGCTTCGGCCTTGGCCTTCTGGGTGTTGTGCCAGAAGGCGATGCCGCGCAAGGGGGCATACACCTCGAGGCTCGAGAGGGCTTGCCCGTCCAACTTAACCCGGTGAATCTTGGTGCCGCCCCGCCGGATGGCGTAGATGATATCGTCCTGTACCACCATCTCCACCTGGCTGGTGGGGTCTTCGCCCTCGGCCACCGGCAACGGCAGCGAGAGCAAAACTTCGCCCTCGAGGGAGAGCTTGCGAATTTTCTGGCTGTCCGAGTCGTAAATCAAAAGCTGGTCGTCGGGGGTCAGGCCCAGGCCGCCCAGCAGCCGCAGTTCCTGCGACTCCCGGCTCTTGCGGAAGGCATAGCGCGAGATATACTGACCGCTCAAATCCAGGCGCTGCACCTGGCGGTTGCCGTAGTCGAGGACAAAAATGTAGTTGCGGCTGGCCAGCAGGGCCCTGGGCGACTCAAAGGTGCCCCGGCCCTGCCCTGAACCCCCAAAGCGTGTCACCGGTTTGCCCTCCAGGTCGAAGCGGGTGATGGTGCAGGCCTCACCATCCAGCGCCAGCAGGCCATCGGGCACCGCTGCCAGCGCGATAGGGTACAGCAATTCCCCCATTTTCATGCCATAGGGTGCAATCGAATGGGTGAGCTCACCCTCTGCATCGAAGCGGTGTACCAACCGCACCGCGCCGCCACCATATTCAAACAGGCTGATCCAGAAGCCGCCGTTTTTATCTATTGTGAGCGAAAGTGGGGGCGAAGGGAACATGCCCCGCCCGCTGCCTACCCCGCTCCACATCCGCATCAGGGTACCGTTCAGATCCATCAAGCGCAGGGTGCCCTTCTTGGCCTCCACCGCCAGGGCCAGGTAGAGGGGGGCGGTAAGACCGGGGTCTTCCTGCCATTTTCCGCGCAACACCTCCAGCACCGCTTCCAGGCCCGGGCGTTTGTCCGGGTCTTTCTCCAGCATTCGGTAGACCAGATCGGAGAGCACCTGCGGAATGTCCGGGTTGACCTGCTTGGGGGGCGCGGGCATCTGGGTTATCTGTTGGTGGATAACCGCCTCGTAGGCCCCCTGGAAGGGTGGTTGGCCGCACAGTGCTTCATAAAAGACCACCCCAAAACTGTAAATGTCGGATTTGTGGTCAATGCGCTGGCCCTTGGCCTGTTCGGGGCTCATGTAGACCGGGGTACCGATGCGGGCCCCGGTAATAGTCAGGCGGGTCAGTACCTTGCCAGCGGCAATCCCGAAGTCCATTAAGCGCACCCCGCGGGGGTCTACACTGCCATCGTCGCGCACGGCGTTTTTGAGCACCATGATGTTGCCGGGTTTGATGTCGCGGTGGATGATGCCCTGCGCGTGAATGTGCTGGAGGGCCTCGGCTACCCGGCTCATCACCTCCACAATGCTCCGGATGCTCAGACGCTTGTTTTCGATCAAGCGATCCAGCCCTTCACCATCGAGATATTCCATGGCGATGTAGTGGGTATCGCCCTGATTGCCGTGGTCGTAGACTTTGACGATACCCGGATGGTCGAGGTGGGCCAGCAGTTCGGCCTCGCGGTGGAAGCGCCGCACAAACCGGGGGTCGCCGATGTATTTTTCCTGGGGAATCTTGAGCGCAACCAGGCGGCCATCTTTCTTGCTGCGGCCCTTATAGACCGTGGCCATACCCCCAATGCCGATCTTTTCCTGAATATCGTAGAGGGCCTCGAGGCCGGTGACGCTGTTCCCCAACGATACCTTGGGGTTGGGCTTGGTTTTGGAGGGTCGGGGTGCGGGCTTGGGTCGGGGTTTGAAGGCCACCCGGGTGGATTTGGGAACCCACATTGAAGCCAGGCCCAGCAGCAGGGCCGTAGCCAGAACCAGGGGTTGGGCCCCCAACACCGCCAGACCCCCCAACACCAGCGCTACCAACACCAGCATCAGCCAGGTGTGCCCAAGGCGCAAAATCAAGGCAGTGGAAATGCCCACCAGCAACAAAGCAATCAGGTAGCTCATCTGAACCTCGCTGCAACCACCGTGATGTTGTCGGTTCCACCACGCACCAAAGCCTTGCTAACCCAGCTCTCGAGGGCCGATTGCAGGTCACCGGTAATGTTCCATTCTTCCGGGGGCACCAGGCCATACAGTCCATCGGTAGCCAGCACCAGCACCTCCCCAGGGGCAAAGTTCACTGCGGTAATATCGTGCCGGACATCGGACAGGCCCAGGGCCTGGGTGAGCATGTGCTTCCAGGGATGATCCTCAGCCTGCTCGGCGGTGAGTACCCCCTGGCGCACCTGCTGGGCCACCCAGGAGTGATCCTGGGTCAGGAGCGTCCAGCGACCCGAGGAGTAGCGGTAGGCGCGGGTATCGCCCACGTGCCCGATCACGGCCTGCCGGTTCCATTCGGTCAGCATGACAGCGGTGAGGGTAGTGCCCATACCTTTGCGCGAAGGCACCCGCTCGCCTTCTTGCAGAATCCGCCGCTGGGACAGCTTGAAAGCTTTGTCCATCACCAGGTTGAGCCCCACCCCCGGGCGGCCCGTAGCGGCGTGTTCGGCGTAGGATTTGGCGGCTGAACTGACCCCCTCGATGGCCAGTTTGCTGGCCAGTTCGCCTGCTTCAGCCCCCCCCATGCCATCGGCCACTGCCAGCAAAACCAGGTTGCCGGCTGGGGTTGGATGCACTGCAACCCGGTGAAAGTCCTCGTTGTTTCGACGACGACGACCAATATTGGATTCTGTGGCAATTTCGAGCCGTGCCAGCCGCATGACACCTTATAATACCGTCTGAATGAAGGCGGGCCTGGTTGAATTACTCGAGCTATATGAATACAAGGTAGACGACCTTGTAGCCGGCAACGAACCCAAAGGGGGAATGGCCGGCCTGACCCGCCTGCGCCAGACCTTGATTCAGTCTAACCTGCCGGGCCCGCTGGCCAAAAAGTTCCGGGATATTGATGCGCGTTTCAAAGCCCACCGGCCTGGTTACAAGACCACCGTGGACGAGGGCAGCGCACCCGATCTGGGCATGATTCTGCTGGAAGAGGAGGGAACCGAGACCAGCCCCGAGCGGGAGGCCCTGGAGAAGCTGGCCGAGGCCGTGTACTGGAGCCGGCTCGAGCGCGACCTCCTGCGAACTGCCAAGTCGTTCAATCATGGCAAGCGCGACGAGCTGCGCATGACCTATGCCATCTTGCAAAACCTCGAGGCCTACTCCAAAAGCCCCCAGTTCTCCCAGGACTACAACCTCTCGCGCTTCGTGCTGGCCCACCCCATTCCCAGCGTCTCGGATCCTAGGTTGCACCTCGATGACCCGGACATCGCCAAAAACATGTTGATGGAGCTGTTCCGCGAGGCTTTTGCGCTCGCGAGCAAGCTCAAGCTGCCGCCGGAAGAAACCGTGCCCTACATCCGGCGCTTTGCCCGGCGGGTGCTGGAAAGCGAGGGTTCGCTGCGCACCAGCATCCGGGGGCCCGGCGTCGAGGCCCTGCGCCGGGCGCTGGAGGAGGCCCACCGCCAGAACCTGAGCATCGGCGAAATTCGGGCCCTGGAAGAACGCCTCCAGGCCGCCGCCGCCGAAGAGCGCCGGATGTCTTTGGTCATGGAGGATGACCGGGGGCGTTTTTCGGCAGCCATCGAGCGTCTGACCACCCTGCTCACCCGCTACCTGCCCACCCCCAGGGGAGAGGCTAGCTGGCCGCAAATTCCGCAAAAAATTCTGGGTAGCCCGAGCCCGGAGTACGGACTCCAGTCTGTTCCGCACGATGCCAAAGCGCTCAACCTGCGTCTGATGCCGCAACGTTTCTACTTCTGGAACCACGAAATTAGCATCTCGCAGGCAGGTAAGCTTTTTGGACTGAGCGTGAACGGGCAGGAGCGGATGATCGAGGAGAATGCGGCTTTTAGTCTGACCCTGCCGGATGCCGAGTTGCACATAATTCGCCATCAGGACTACCTGCATCTGCGCATCGAGCCCCGCGAGGCGGCCACCCTTTCCAACCTGCTGGCCGAAGGGCGGGTCTTGACCTTCCTGTTGTGGCCGGAGAACCATTTTGCTTACCTGCGCCTGCTGCGGGCGCTTTCGGCCCGGTTCAAGGGCGAGGTCAACTATGCCCTGTTCAATCCCGAATCGGCCAATAAATATGGCGAAGCCCCCATAGACAACCTCCAGGACTTTGCCCGCAAGGGCCTCGAGGTAGTCAAGGGCCGCATCGAAAGAAACTCGAGCTGGACAGCCTATCTGGCCGAAGTGGCGCGGGCCCTGGGGTTGGAGAGCCACGCCCAGGTCTTGCAGCTCGAGCTCTCCGAATGGCTGGGATTCAGCCCCCCCTCCCGCGATACCCTGGGCGAAAACGTGGGCTCCACCACCGTAGGTGACAGCCCCAGCACGGTCAGGGCGGGCAGTGCCGTGCTCTCACTGCGCTACCAGGAAGACGCCGTGTACGTCTCTTCAACCGGTCTGGTACCCCGCAAATTGTTGGATTTGATGGTCTGGATGCTGCCCGAAGGTGGATTGGTGCTGGCGCGGGAGGGGGCTCGAGTAGCCCACAGTCTGATCACCATCCGGCCTCTGAACCCGGCCATTCATTGAAACTCGTTGAGACAGTCCACGCCAATCTGCGCTCACCAGAGAGCCCAGAAAGCAAGGCCCAATTCTCCTGAAATGCTGGCGGGGTGTTGCTACCCTCTACGCAAGGGGAGAAGGAACGGGGTTCAGTTTAGTTTGGCATGAGTTTTCGGCTTTCGGCCCTGGCTATCGCGGCGTGTGGGGGTTCATCAAAGCTGATTCTCCAGGTGCCTAGCCACAAATAGCATGGTTCTGGACAGCACAGGAGCCGCCAAATGCGTGGACACATGGGCATCACAGCTACTCTGTACTCAGTACATATTTACGATAAAGGATTGACTCGTTATGATTGGGCAACTTATGTGGAGCGTATTAAAGCAAACCGGATTTCGCTGGCTGTTCGCATCCGTCCTGGTGTCGCTGGTTGGCAGCAAGATTCACCGCATCGCTCTCTTGTTTGTGGCCTATCAGGAAACCCAGAATGCGGTCTGGGTCTCGCTGATTCTGGGTGCCCAGTTTGTAGCCAGCGCAGTGCTGGGGCCGTTATTAGGGCCTCTGTCCGACCGTTACGACCGCCGGACTCTGCTGGTTCTTTCAGACCTGGCCCGGGCTCTCCTGGTCGCCTGTATCCCGCTTTTTGCTATTGGCTCCATGCCTCTCCTGATGATCATCGCATTTCTGATGGCCGCCTTTGAGTCGGTACATTACTCGGCCAGCAACAGCGCCATCCCCGATATGGTGCCCGAGTCGGAGCTGGACGAGGCCAACGGTCTGATGAACTTTGCCAATCGTTTTGCCGACGTGACCTTTGTAGCCCTGGCCGGTGTGCTGGTTGCCAATGTGGGGCCAGCCCCGGCCTTCTGGATTGATGCCACTACTTACCTGATATCCGCCGTGCTCCTGACCCTTTTACCCCCACTTCCTGGCAAGGCAGGCAAGGGCAACTATTTTGCCGCCGTAGCGGAGGGTCTACGCCCGTTGTGGCGAAATCCCACCCTGAGCAGAACCATCGGAACGCTGGCTCTGGCTGCCGCTTTCGGCTCGGTGGAGGCCGCCCTGGGGATTGTGTATGCAGTGGGTGCTCTAAAAATTGGAGTGCAGGGGTTTGGCGTACTCGAGGCCCTGATGGCCGGCGGAGCCATCCTGGGCCTGTTCATCACCATGCCCCTGATCAAACGCCTGAGCCGCGAGACAGTGTTCCTGCTGGGACTGGGCACCTGGGGACTCTTTCTGGCCTCTACCGGGCTCTTTCCCTTTCCCATCTGGGCCGGCGTTGCCATGGTGGCTTTGGGTATATTGAACAGCATGTTTATCATACCGGCCCGCTCGATCATTCAACTGGCAGCTCCCACTGAGTTGCGAGGACGCATCATGGCTGCTTTTGGGGCTACCATGCAAAGCGCCGTACTGATGGGTACTTTTTTGGCAGGGGTTCTGGAGCCACGCCTGGGGGTACTGACGGTATTGATCTTGTCTGGCTTCGCGGTATTCCTGGCGGTGCTGGTAGTTCACCTTCGAGGCGGTATCCCGCATCAAACCAGTCAATCTGAACCGGGGTGATGGCATGGGGCGCTGCTTGATGCCATAATGTTGGATGTTGTGGTGGAGGCATAGATGAACATCCAGAAAATCATGAAAGAGGCCCAGAAGGCCCAGAAAAAAGCCGCCGAAGTTCAAGAAAGGCTGGGCAGCATGATGGTGGTGGGCAGTGCGGGCGGAGGTATGGTCGAGGTCACGTCTAATGGCCACGGGCAAATTGTGGGGGTCAAGCTCAAACCCGAAGCAGTGGACAAGGACGACCTCGAGGCCCTCGAAGACCTGCTCCTGGTCGCCATCCAGGACGCGCAAAAAAAGGCCCACGACCTTTCAGAAAAAGAAATGAGCCGCGAGCTCGGCGGCATTGGCAGCATGCTGGGGGGAATGTTCTAAGCTGGCTGATAGCTTATAGCCAGTAGCAAATGGCTAAAGTCTATCGGCTATCGGCCTTGCTATGCGCTACCCCGAGCGGCTCCTCCGACTCATCCGTGCGCTTGCTGGCCTGCCAGGCATAGGCCCTAAAAGCGCCCAGAAACTTGGGCTATTCCTGGTACAAAACCCCGATATCGCGAGCGATTTGCGGGACAGCCTGGAAGCGGCCCAGGCTCTGCACCCCTGCCCTAAGTGCGGCAACCTGGCCGAAGACGCGCTCTGCCCTATCTGCGCCGACCCCGAGCGCGACAAGACCGTGATCTGTGTGGTCGAGACCATCTCCGACCTGATGGCCATCGAGCGCAGCGGCGAGTACACCGGCCTCTACCACGTGCTGGGCGGTGCTCTCAACCCCTTAGAGGGGATCGGGCCCGAACAGCTTAATCTGGAAAGGCTTTTCGCCCGCCTGGAAGGCGTGAACGAGGTCATCCTGGCTACCGGCATGACCGTGGAGGGCGAGGCCACCGCCAGCTATCTGGCCGAGCGGCTGAGCCAGCAACACATCCGCTCGACCCGACTGGCCTATGGCTTGCCGGTGGGGGGGAGCCTCGAGTACGCCGACGAAGTAACCCTGGCCAGGGCCCTGGAGAACCGCCGGGGCTACCAGTAAAAGAAGCGCCTCCATGCCAGCCGTTCCGCACTGGCCGACCCTCTTCGTTTTCACGTAACGCTTTGCTGTGCAGTTGGGCAAAACCCGGACAGAGGCTGTGCTAGGCTAGAATCCGTATGTATTGGGACGATTGGGGGGGCAGATGAAAATGCTCGAGACCCTGGTATCGCTGGGTGTTCGGCAAGCCATTTTGACCAGCCAGGATGGCCTGGTAATCGAAAGCGCTGGCAAGGAGACCCCAGAGCCCGAGCTGCTGGCTGCCGAGCTGGCAACCCTGGCCAGGGCCAGCCGCACCCTGACTAAAAGCCTGGGAGGCGACCTCCGGCGCTTCACCATCGCTACTGAACACCGGGAAATTCTGGTGGTGGTTTTTGGTGGCTATTTTCTGGGAGCCGTGGTCGAGAAGGGTGCCGATCGCAAGAGCATCGGCAATGAGCTTTCCCGCCTCGCGCTACGTTTGGCGCAAACCATCTAGGAGTCAAGCTATGGTTCAAGAAATACTGAGCGAGTTGCAGGTCACCAAGGGGGTGTTGGCCTCAGCCCTGGTGGCCGAGGATGGCTTCGTGGTTGAGAGCCTGCGCGCTGACCAGGCCCCCGATGTGGATTTTCTGGGTGGCGCCGCCTCCACAGCACTGGCCTCTGCCCGGGCCCTGTCCCAGGAACTGGAGCGCGGCGAGGTGGAAGAGGTCATGGTAGAGTACCCCGAGGGACCAGTGCTACTGGTTCCACTCGAGGATGGGTACTTGCTGGTGGTGCTGATGGATTCCATGCAAAGTCTGGGCCGGGTGCGCTTTCAGCTTAAGAAAAGTATCCCACGCCTCCAGGAGGCTTTATCGTGAGTGACGTTTCTCAAGTACCGGAGCTACGTGTAGATATTGACCGCGAGACTGCTCTTGGCAAATACGCCAATTTCGCCATCTTTTCGCACCAGAAAAACGAGTTCTATCTCGACTTTGCCCTGATGCAACCTGGCGGACAGCCCAATCAGGTCGTAGCCGTGGTCACCAGTCGAGTGATTACCAGCCCTCAACACGCCAAGGCCCTGCTACGCAGCCTGGCCGAGAACATTCAGCGCTACGAGGAAACCTACGGGGTCATCCCCGAGGCCATGGACACAACCAAAGCCTGAACCCACAGGATTCACAAAGGAGGCGGGAAGATCCCGCCTCCTTTGCTGGCCAATGCAGCCCCCAGGCCTCGAGGCGGTCATGGCATCGCATTACAGCGCTCTTTAAAAACGTGGCCATCCACGAAAGCGAGAATGCGTCTGGATCCATACGTGAAGAGCACGCTACTCGTTACAAATACGCCCTGAACCACTCCAGATAAGCATTCAATCGAGCAATGCGGCGGTCCGGGCGACCCGAGCGGCTCAGCTCGTGGCCCTCTTCGGGCACTCGTAAAAACCGGGTGGGCACCCCTTTTTGCAGCAAAACCGTGTACCAGGTCTCGCCCTGGTCTATAGGGCAGCGGTGATCCTGTTCGGAGTGCACCACCAGGGTGGGGGTTTGCACCTGATGCGCCAGCGAGAGCGGGCTTTTTTGCCAGAGCACCTCGGGGTTCTCCCAGGGTCTGGCCCCCAGTTGCAGATAGGTAAAGCGCGGCCCAATGTCGGAAGCGCCAAAAAAGCTCGTCCAGTTGCAGATGCTCCGGTCGGTCACGGCGGCTTTGAATCGGGTCGGGTGCCGGGCGGTGAGCCAGTTGGTCATGTAGCCCCCGTAGGAACCCCCCGCCACCGCCACCCGGCGGGCATTCAGGGGAAACTGCGCCAGCACATAATCCAAAAAACCCAGCAGGTCTTGCTCGTCAATATCGCCCCAGCGCCGGCCCAGCTCCACATAGTCCTGACCGTAGCCCGTCGAACCCCTGGGGTTGCAGTAGGCCACGGCAAAGCCAGCAGCCCGGAAAAGCTGCAACTGCAGCATCAGGGCATTGCCAAAAGCAGTGTGGGGGCCGCCGTGAATGTACAGAATTACGGGATGGGGGCCCTCGCCTTCGGGCAGCAAGACCCAGCCCTGCACGGTATGGCCCTCAGGTGCAGGGTAGCGCACCTCCTGCGGGGTGGGCAGTTCGGGCAACACACCCGCGTTAGGGTCGAAGAGTATATCTCCCCGGCGGGTCAGGCAAGCGCCGTGGGTGAAATTTTCCGAGAGGGTGTAGAGGTCGTTGCCGCAGAAGGCAAAGCCCAGGATGTTGAATTCCGGTGGGCTAAAAAACCGGGCCTCTCCCCCCAGGGTCACCGCCAGCAGGCGGGCCGAACCCTGGTGGGTGACCACCACGTACACCCGCCCATCGGGCCCCACCTTGGGGGTTTGTACCCCGTTGCCAATACGCATATCCGAGTTGACTGAGTTGAGGAATGAACCCTCGGCCAGCAGGCGAATATTTCCGTCCAGCCTCCGGTAGTAGAGTCTGGACTCGGTACCTCCCCCTCGTTCCCAGGCATGAGCCAGGTAGACCAGCCCCCCATCCGGGGTGGGCTCGAGGCCGCTAATGGGCCCCACCCCTCCGAAGAGCTCGTCTATCTGCCCGTCCAAACCCACGTGATAGGCCCGTTGAACCCAGCTCCAGCGCTCCTGGGGGGAACCCGAAGCGGTGAAGTACAGCCCAGTGCCCACCGCGTTCCAGATCACCTCTTCGACATCCTGAGCAAGCTGAACCAGCGGTCTTGTGGCCCCGCTTTCCCACAGCCAGAGCTCCCGGGGCTGCCCCGGCAACAAACCCCTGGCATCGAATTTGACCGGCCAGGTTTCGTAGATGCGGGGTTCGTCGGGTTTGGGCGGCTCGTAATCGCCTCGGGTCAGCAGGGCAATCCGGCTGCCATCGGGGCTCACCTTGTAGCCCTCCACCCCTGCCTTGAAGTGTGTGAGCTGCTCGGCCTCGCCCCCCGAGAGGGGCAGGCGAAAAAGCTGGGGCGCTTTGTCCACCTTGCGGGTGAAGTAAAGGTAGTTGCCCCGCCAGAAGGGCGCTCTGGCCTCGCCCTGGGTGAGCAAACGCATCTCCCCATCCCACATGGCCAGGCGGGAGCGGTAACGGGGGGGCTCTTTCTCGGGGCGCTCGATGTCGGTGTAAACAAAAAGGGGTTTGCCACCGGGGCCTTCGGTCAGGTCGGATAGGAAGCGAAGCTGATACAGTAGCTCAGGCGTCACCCCAATACTCTACCTGACCGGCAGGTCAGTAAGACAGGCTGTCCTTCTGCTTCGGACTCTCAAACTGTAGCAACCACGCCTTCACACCCTCTCGGCCCGCAAACCCGCCCAGCCTCCCGTCGGCATGAATCACCCGCTGGGCCGGAATCACCAGAAAAAAGGGGCAGGCCCGCATACCCGCCCCCACCGCCCTAGGGGTCAGGCCGCACAGGCGCCCCATCTGGGCATAGCTGCGGGTTTCTCCAGGGGGGATGCGCCGAACTTCTTCGTAGAGGGCTACCCGTCGGGGGTCGGAATCGGCATAGTCCAGGGGTATATCCGAAAAAGTTTCCCCCTCTCCGGCAAAATAGCGTTCTACCCGGCGGGCCAGGCCATGCAGGAGCCGGTTGGGGCGCTCCGGAAAGCCCTCACCCAGCACCAGCAACTCCACCGATAGGAGGGCCTGGTGGCTGGCCCTAGCAAAAAGAGGGCCAATGGGCGTGGGAATCAGCAAGCTGTACATTTCAGGACTTAGCAGCCTTTTCCCGCTTGCCGGTCTCGCGGGCTACGGCCCCTTCCAGCATCAGGTTGAGAAACTTGGTCATCTCTTCCTTGAGCCGCCGCCCCGGGGTATAGGCCGCCCAGCGCAACGCCGATAGCAGGTACACATCGGCAATCGAGCGGGAGATGCGCTCGAGCGACATATCTTCCCGCAACTTGCCTTGCTGCTTGAGTGGGCGCAGGATATCGGCAATCAGATCGCCCAGAGGCAAAGCCTCGAAGGCGGCCTTGGCCCGCTCGGGGTCGGGGTTCAAAAGCTCGTAGGCCAGGGGCGAGAGCAGTACCCGTTCCCGTTCACTCACCTCGGCCAGTCGATCCCACAACCGGCGCAAAACCTCGAGGGGAGGCTCTCCCTGACTTAACTCGGCCAGGGCCTGTTCACGCAACTCGCTCAGCAGTTGCGCCCCGAAATCGAGCAATACGGCTTCTTTGTAGGCGTAGTAATTAAAAAATGTACCGCGCGATACGTGCGAGGCTTTGGCAATATCGGTGGCGGTGGTCTGGTGAAACCCCTTCTCCCGGAACAGGTTGATAGCAGTGCGGAAAATGCGATCACGGCGGCGCAACTTTTGCCTTTCCCGAAGATTGAGCATGATGAGATTGTACCCAAGTCCAATAACTTGCGCTAGTCACCTTTGAGCTACCATAAAGCTGCTAGAGCAATCTAATACCTCGATGGGTACGTGAGCAGGGGCTTGAGCTTCGTTTCAGTTGTCCGCCAACTGCGAGCCACGAGCCATAAGCCTTTTCGAGGTCAAACTTCCTCTTGCATCAACAAATTCCGCATCGCGTTGTACAGTAGACATCTGCTATGCGTCACCATCCCGTTTTCAGCCTGCTGCCCAGCATGTGGCGCTTGCTCCGACCCAGGGGGCGGGGCCGAGTCCGCCGAAGCGGCGACCGAATCTGGCTTTTTCTGCTTTTGCTGGGGGTAGTGGGGTATTTTGTCTGGGATACCTACTTTCGCCCGATTCCCCAGGTTTACAAAGCCGCGGGGGGCCTCGAGCTCTACTTTGCTCCCGCGCAGGGCCGCGAGGCCAAAAGCCGCCTGCTGGGCCTGATTAACTCCGCCCAAACCCGGATTGAGGTGGCTACCCTCGAGCTCGAAGACCGCGAGATCGGCCAGGCCCTGGTTCGGGCTGCCGCCAGGGGAGTGCGGGTACGGCTCTTTAGCGATTCCGATTACCACCGTGAAGTCCGCGAAAGTCTGGGCGTTAGGAGCAGCAACCAGGCCCGTTGCGAAACCCTGCAGCGGGTGCAGGTCTGCTACGATAGCCGCAACAACGCCCTGATGCACCACAAGTTTGTGCTGATTGACGACTTAGGGGTCTGGACCGGCAGCACCAACCTGACCTGGAATGCCTTTGAGCGCAACAACGAAAACAGCCTGTGGCTACCGGTGCGGGGTCTGGTGGAGGTATACCGGGCCGAGTTCGATACCATTTTCGCCGGCCAGGAAAGCGGGCTGGGCCGCTCCGAGCGCTTCCAGATTGGCTCCACCGAAGGCACCGTCTACTTTAGCCCAGCAGGAGGCCGCGAGGGTCGGGGTGCTATCCTCGACTTGCTAAAGCGCGCCAATCGGGAGATCTGGATTGCCGCCTTTGTCCTGACCGACACCCGCATGGTCGAGGCGCTGGTGCAAGCCCACCGGCGCGGGGTTCGGGTACGGGTGGTGATTGATGCGCGGAACCTGGAAAACTCACGGGACGAAACCTTGAAGCAAGCTGGAATTGAGGTACGCAAGGACGGCAACCCCTACACCATGCACCACAAAGTGATGGTGGTGGACGGTGAGTGGGTGGTCACGGGCAGCTACAACTTCACCAACTCCGGTTTTGGCCGTAACAACGAAAACCTGCTCATTTTGCGCGACAGCGCCCTGGCCCAGCGCTACCAGCGTGAGGTGGAGGCCACCTGGCGCGCTGGAACCCGTTTGTAGGCAGGTTCAGCCTCACACAACCCATGCGAAACGCCCCAGCACCCCCATCCCCTACCCCCCAGCTCCCATGACTACCCTGCCCACCCTGATTCTGGCCTCGCAGAGCCCCCGCCGGGCTGAGCTACTACAGCGGCTGTCGTTGCCCTTTGAGGTACGCCCTGCCGATATAGATGAAGAGGCTTTGGGGCACCTCGAGCCCGCTCCCATGGCCGAAGCCCTGGCCGCCCGGAAAGCCCAGACCATCTGGCAGCCGGGACAGTGGGTACTGGCTGCCGATACCGTGGTGGCAATAGGCAACGAGACCCTGAGCAAGCCGCAGGACGTCGAAGAAAACAAGGCCTTCTTGCGCAGGCTTTCGGGCCGCACGCACACGGTTTATACGGGCTTTGCCATCCAGCAGCCCGAGGGGCGCCTGCACAGCGAAGTGGTCGAAGCAAAGGTTGCCTTTCGGGTTTTGCAAGAGTGGGAGCTCGAGTGGTATGCCGGTAGCGGCGAAGGGCTGGACAAGGCCGGAGGGTACGGGGCCCAGGGCCTGGGAATGGTGCTTATAGAGCGCATTGAGGGCGATTTTTACACGGTGATGGGACTGCCGGTGAGCCGGGTCTGGCAACGCCTTTTTGAGCTGGGTTATTTGGGTCAGCGCTGAAGCAGGATTCTACACTGCGAGGCAGAAATACGCCAGCATCAAAGCAAAGCCCCAGGCTCTTATCATTTGCTTGGAAGCATTGGTTGCAGCCCCCTCACTCAGCGCACCGGGTTGCTATTAAGTTGCGCCTGTATAAGGTTTAGAGATGAATCAAGGCTACGCTAGAAAATCATGCTCCCGGCGCAATACCCGAATGATTTTCGATCATGCCATTATCCAAAAACATGGGCGGGAGGTACTTAGAAGTGTCCTGTTCGGCAAAATGAGCGCCAAGCTAACCGATGGTGTAGCCACCCTCTCCCACAGGGGAAGAGGGAAAGGGGAAAACGACAAAAGCCTGGCATAGCCCACCTCGCTCCTACCTTGATTCTGGCAGCGCATCAATGCGGTAACGGCAGCAATCGTCTCCGGCAGCAATGCGCTTCTCGCGCACCACCGGAACACCCAGCAGTTTCTTGTACATTTCGAGTTCGGTATGGCAGAACTCACCGTGCTCCATCGAGAGGGCCAGCTTGGGGCAACGACCCTGCTCCAGATACCAGGCCCCGTTTTCAAAGTAAAAACGGGCCTGATAGCCTTGTTCGGTAAGAAATTCGGACAGGCGGTAGATTTTTTGCTCGAGGCTCAGCCCCTCCAGGTGGGGGGCCAGTTCCTCGAGCAGCTTGTTGTTGCGCCGGGTGAGAACCTCCAGCACCAGCCCTTCGCCAAAAAGCTCCTTGAGGTGGGTGAGCACATCGGCGCACATGCGGGCGTAGGGGGCTTGATCGTCCACGGCCTGGTAAACCTGCTTGGGGCGGCCCCGGCCCTCGTTTTTCTCCAGGCGGGCCCGCACCAGACCCTCGCGCTCGAGGTCTTCCAGGTGCCGGTGCACCGCTACCTTGGAGATGCCCAGCGACTCGGCCAGCGAACCCGCACAACTCGACCTGGAGCGCAGGGTCTCGAGGATACGCAGTTTGGTTTCACCCATTCCCAAGGCCATAACACCCCTATGCCATCGGCAGCAACAGGTAAGACTGCACCGACAACTGGCCCGCCAGATTCCGCGCCGCCTGGCGGAAGGCTTCGGCTTCGGGTGACTGTGGGGCGCCAACCACCACCGGCACGCCGCTGTCCCCCCCCTCGCGCACCGAGAGCGCAATGGGAATCTCGCCCAGGAAGGCGGCCTTGTACTGCTCGGCCATCTTACGGCCCCCGCCCTGTCCAAAGATGTAGGTTCTCTGGCCGTTTTGCTCAAAGTAGGACATGTTTTCAATCACGCCCAGGATATTCACCTGCACCCGCTTGAACATGTCCACCGCCCGCTCGGCATCAATCCGCGCCACGTCCTGCGGGGTGGTAACGATCAGCCCCCCGGAGAGCCGGGTGAGCTGGGATAAGGAGAGCTGCACGTCCCCCGTACCGGGCGGCAGGTCGATAATCAGATAATCGAGATCGCCCCAGGCTACTTCCTGAAGGAATTGCTTGATGGTGCCATGCAAAATGGGGCCGCGCCAGACCATGGCCTGACCCGGCGGGACAATGTTGGCAATGCTGATGAGCTTGATGCCATAGCGCTCCAGAGGCACCATCCGCTTCTGCTCGTCCACCCTCAGCTTGCTGCCCTGGGTGCCAAACATCTGGGCCTGGCTGGGGCCGTAGATATCGGCATCCAGCAAACCCACGCGGGCGCCCTCCTGGGCCAGGGCAATGGCCAGGTTGGCAGCAACGGTGCTCTTGCCCACCCCTCCCTTGCCCGAGGCGATGGCCACAATGTGCTTGATCCCCGGCAGGGGCAGGTTCTGTGGGGCCCGCACCTGGGCGCCAAAGTGCACTTCAATCTCGGCAGCACCAATCTTGCCGATGGCCGAGCGCACATCCCCCTCAATCTGCTCCTTGAGCGGACAGGCTGGGGTGGTCAGGTTAATCTTGACGGCGACCCTGGCTCCATCTACCACAATTTTTTCGACCATTCCCAGCGACACCAGATCCTTGTGAAGCTCGGGGTCGTTGACGGTTTTTAAGGCTTCCAATACCAGGACTTCGGTAAGTGCACTCATCCCGCCTACAGATTATGCCTGGAAAGGCTCTGATGAACGGGGTTAGGGTCACATTACCGGGGAAGCAAAATACAATTTGTCAATCCACCAAGCGGTGGATAAGCACAAGAAACGCCCTCTAAGGGCGTGATGGTCAAATTGCACAAGCCCTCTCCCCAAGGAACTCTATAATCCGCAGCAGGATGAGCACCGACAAGCTACGGGATGAGGATTTGAAACTGGTGCAACTGCTCGAGCAGATGCGCACCCAGATTGAGCATTCCAGTGGCAGCCTGGAATCCCTCAAGCTGGCCCTCGAGGCAGCCCAGCGCCTGCTCGAAGAGCGCAACCAGAGCCTCCTCAATGCCCGCAGCCCCCTGCTGGAGGGCTACAGGGCCGAAGAAGACGACAAACTTACCGGGCTGCCCAGCCAAGCCGCTTTTGAAAAAGCCCTCGAGCGGGTTTTCGCCAGCGGAGAGACTTTTACCGTAGTGACCTTCGACCTCGATGGCTTCAGGGAAATTAACGAGCGCTTCGGTCTGGCAACTGGAGACGAGATTCTGCGCAGAATAGGTCAGTTGGTGCGCAAAGCCCTGCGGGCCTCGGATGTAGCAGGCAGAATCGGCGGGGAGGAGTTCGCCCTGATTCTGCGCGGTATCACCGGCGACCGGGCTTTTGGGGTGTGCGAGCGGCTGCGGGTCGCGGTGCTCAAATACCCCTGGCATCAACTGCACCCTGAGCTCAAGGTGACCATCAGCCTGGGCTTCGCAGGCCGCGACAACGAGCCCACTGCCCGGGAGGTGCTGGCCCGCGCCGACCGTTTTCAGGCTGAGGCCAAAAGCTCGGGCCGTAACCAGACCTTCCCGGGCCTGTATTACTAGCACGGAGTGAGCCCCCATGACCGGCCACGCCAGGAACCCCTTCAAGAATCTTCGGCTTCCCACGGAACTCAAGGACAAAGGCTTGGTTCGCTACGTTGTCTCGCTCGTTTCGGCGCTGTTGTTTTTGGGCTGGCTGATACTGGAACTGACCCTGGGTTCCTGATCCCAAACCACCCCCGGATTGAGGTATACTGCGTAGGCATTGACCGGGAGGAGTAGGTTTTTCGCATCCCCCAGAGAGGATGCTCCATCGGCTGAAAGGGCATCCGGGCACTGCACAAACCGAACGTCGCCCGCGAGCATGCAGGAAGAAACCCTTTTTGGAGCGTAGAGCCTGCCGGGGGTGCCCGTTACAGCACATATGAGCGCCGATGGCGTGTCTGGTGTCCAGTGTCCAGAGCCTGAGTTCAAAGCCCTCGACCCAAGGCCCCATCGGAAGCGCGGTGGTACCGCGGGGCAAACCCTCGTCCGTGCAGCAAGGTCTGCACGGTGTTTTTAATGGAGGAAACATGAGGGAGCAAAAGGCAGCGATCCACATCACCAAAGGCGAGCAACTGTATGTGTTTCGCCATGCCGACCCGGAACCGGGCTTCCAGGTACCGAAAGGGAGCATTCAATCGTGGGAAACACCGCTACAAGCTGCTGTGCGCGAAGTCTGCGAGGAATCGGTATTGCGTTTTGAACACCTCCATTTTCTGGGTGAAATCCAGATGACCCATACCTCCCGGTACGGCGAACACTGGCGTGTATTCTGGGCCGAGGCGCTCGAAGGTACGTCCGAGGCCTTCGAGCACAAAGTCACCGGCGAAGGCGAGGATCGGCGCACGACCTTTTTCTACTTGCTCACCCCCCTGACCGCCCCAATACTGGACTGGAACATGGGGGTGCTGCAGCACCGTATCCCTGGCAAAACCACCGCAAAATTTGTAGAACTGTAGGAGCCGTTATGAACGAAATTCCCAAGGAATGGCAGCTCGAGCCCCACTACATGCCCACCCTGCTGTGGTTCAGCCGGAAACCCCAAACCCGTGTAGTACTGGGCAAGGAAATAACCTCGGAGGAGTCCAAGAGCTATCCGGGCTGGTATTTCGTGCAACGGGGCGACAGGATGCGAATGGTAGACAGCCTCGAGGAGGCCCTGGCAGAGCTTAAGTCGCGCATCAAGCACGGAAACCTGGGCGACTTGCTGGGTAGTCCAACGCCTTATCAAACCAGCAAAAGCGAACGCAAGCGGATGCTGGCAGAGCTTCTGGAAGCCCCCATCGTCACCCCCCCACCGAACTATGACCCCGACCGCGATAAGCCCCTCACCCTGCTCGAGCGCAAATGGGAGCTGGGGGAGTATTTGTTGGTGGCTTTCATCGAGTACGCCTGCTTTCGCCCGGAGTTCCACACCTATTTTAACGCTGCCAACAACCCCATGCGCAGTCTGGTCGGGAAGGTCTGCACCCTGCAAGCGGCCACCCAGGCCGACCTCGAGCGCGAAGACGAGGACGAAGACTTCGAGGCCGAATGGAAGGAGCTTTCGGTGGGGACGGTGCACCTCGAGGGCAACCGACTCACCGTGGGCTTCTGGAGCCACACCTTCAGGGCCGATACCCTGGTGTTCGGGGTGGCCTTTGAGGAAGCCACTTTCGAGGACGAAAACATGAGTTATTACTTGAGTACCAAGGTGCAAAGATGACCCAAACCAAAGAACTGCCCAAAACCTACGACCCCCAAACGGTGGAACCCCGCTGGGCCCAGGAATGGGCCAGCAACCCCCTCAAGCCCGAGCTTAATGCCGGCAAGGGCAAAGGCCCCTTTACCATCGTGATTCCCCCGCCCAACGTGACCGGCAACCTGCACCTGGGGCACGCCCTGGACAACACCATCATCGACACCATCATCCGC
Organism: Meiothermus sp. CFH 77666; assembly: GCF_017497985.1. Taxonomy (NCBI): domain Bacteria; kingdom Thermotogati; phylum Deinococcota; class Deinococci; order Thermales; family Thermaceae; genus Meiothermus; species Meiothermus sp. CFH 77666. The sequence goes on along the minus strand of NZ_JAGDFV010000016.1, from coordinate 22,442 downwards.
TTCAAGCGCATGCAGGGCTACGAGGCTTTGTACCTGCCCGGCACCGACCACGCCGGCATTACCACCCAGGTGCTGGTGGAAAAGGAGCTGGCCCAGGAAGGGCTTTCCCGCCACGACCTGGGGCGCGAGCAGTTTTTGGAGCGGGTCTGGGCCTTCAAGGAGAAAAACGGCGGCACCATCCTGTACCAGCTGCGCCGCATCGGGGCCTCCTGCGACTGGAGCCGCGAGCGCTTTACCATGGACGAGGGGCTCTCCCGCGCGGTGCGGCGGAGCTTTGTGGCCTACTACCACCAGGGCCTGGCCTACCGGGGGAAGCGCATCGTGAACTGGGACCCGGTGGCCCAGACCGTGGTGAGCGACCTCGAGGTCAACGTGGAGCCCACCCCCGGCAAGCTCTACACCCTGGCTTACCCGCTGGAGCAGGGAGGCGAGGTTCAGATTGCCACCGTGCGCCCCGAGACCATCTTTGCCGATGTGGCCATCGCGGTGAACCCCACCGACGAGCGCTACCGGCACCTCGTGGGCCAGAAGGCCCGCATCCCCCTCACCGAGCGCTACATTCCCATCATCGCCGACGAAGCGGTCTTGACCGACTTCGGCACCGGGGCGCTGAAAATTACCCCGGCCCACGACCCCACCGACTTTGAAATTGGGCAGCGCCACGGCCTGGAGATGCCCAGCGTGATTGACTTGCAAGGCCGCCTTACGGGAGAGCTGGTGCCCGAAGCCTTCCGGGGAATAGAGCGCTTCCAGGCCCGTAAAGCCGTGGTGCAGGCCCTGGAAGAGGCCGGTCACCTCCGCGAAATCCGGGACTACACCATTGCCCTGGGCTACTCCGAACGCACCAAGGCCCCGGTGGAGCCTATGCTGCTGGAGCAGTGGTTTGTGCGTATGAAGCCGGTGGCCGAAAAAGTGCTGGCGGGCCTGGACAAAGGCGAGATGCGCTTTGTGCCCGAGCGCTGGGAGAAGGTCAACCGCGACTGGCTCGAGAACATCAAGGACTGGGCGGTGGCCCGGCAGCTCTGGTGGGGCCACCAGATTCCGGCCTGGTACGACGAGGCGGGCAACGTGTATGTGCCCGACCTGGAGAACCCCGATCTCGACTGCGACCAGGACCCCCGCTACGCCCACCTGAACCTGCGGCGCGACCCGGACGTGTTCGACACCTGGTTCAGCTCGGCCCTCTGGCCCTTCTCCACCCTGGGCTGGCCCGATGAGACCGCAGACCTGAGCAAGTACTACCCCACCGACGTGCTGGTGACCGGCTACGACATCATCTTTTTCTGGGTGGCCCGGATGCAGATGTCGGGCTATCAGTTCACCGGAAGGGCTCCTTTCCATACCATCGTGCTGCACGGGCTGTACCTGGATGCCAGGGGCCAGAAGATGTCCAAGAGCAAGGGCAACGGCATTGACCCCCTCGAGCTGATCGACAAATACGGGGCCGACGCCTGCCGCTTCGCCTGGGACTACCTGGCCACCGGCGGCCAGGACATCCGCCACGACGAACGCCGCTACGAGCAGGGGCGCAACTTTGCCAACAAGCTCTATAACGCCACCCGCTTTGTGCTAATGCAGCGCAGCCCGGAGAACGCCTTGACCAGCCCCGCACCACAGGCCACAAGCCACCTCCCCACCCTGGCCGACCGCTGGATGACCTCCCGCCTCAACCGGGGTATCGCCGAAATCACCGAAGCCTACGAAGCCTTCGACCTGGGCCGGGCCGCCCGGCTGGTGTACGAGCTGGTCTGGAGTGAGTTCTGCGACTGGTACCTGGAGGCTGCCAAACCTGCCCTGCGCGAGGGCAACCAGGCCACCCGCCAGACCCTGGAGTCCACCCTGGCGACGCTGCTCAAGCTGCTGCACCCCATCATGCCCTTCATCACCTCGGAGCTGTACGAAACCCTGACCGGCGACCCCCGGCAACTGGCCCTGCAGGACTGGCCCACCGCCGGTGAGCGCGACCCAGAGGCCGAGAAAGCCTTCGAGACCCTGCAAGAAACCATCACCGCCACCCGCAACCTGCGGGCCGAGTTGGGCATTGCCCCGCAGCAAGAGGTAGCGGTGCAGCTAGAAGGCCCAGGGGCCCAACTGGTGATGGAAAACCTGGCCCTGTTCCGCTTCCTGGGCCGGGCCGAAGCCTCGCTGGGCAGCCCCGAAAAAGCCATTGCCCTGGTGACCCCCAGCACTACCGTGTACCTCCAGCCCGAAGGCGACCTGAGCAGCTTTCTGAAGCGCCAGAAGAAGCGGCTGGCCGAGCTGGAAAAGCAGGTCGAACAGGGACAGAAAAAACTGGCCAACCCTGGCTTTGTCGAGCGGGCCGACCCGGCGGTGGTGCAGGCCGAGCGGGAGCGGCTGGCCGAGAATATGGCTCAACTGGAGCGCATCCGGCAAAACCTGACGCGGCTGGGGTAGCCGTGGAGCCGGGTTTCAAACTCCCCCCCGGAGGCCGCAAGCGGCTGATTGGCCGCTGGAACACTCTGCTTCAATCGCTGGGGATTGAACCCGGAGCGCATTTCTCCATGCTGGACGACCTGCTCACCCGCCACACCGAGCCGCAGCGCTACTATCACAACCTGGCCCACCTGGACACGCTGCTACAGCTATTGCCCGCCAAACCCCACCTGGAGTTCGCGGTCTGGTTCCACGATGCCGTTTACGACCCCACCCGTGCCGACAACGAGGCCCAGAGTGCAGGGCTAGCCCAGGAAAGCCTGGAGCGCCTGGGAGCAGAACCCTTGCTCATCCAGAAAGTCATGCGCATCATCCTGGCCACGCAAAACCATCAGGCAGACGACCCCGACACCGCTCTGTTCCTGGATGCCGACCTTTCCATTCTGGGGGCCGAACCCAAAACCTACCGGGCGTATGCCCGGGCCATCCGGCAGGAGTACGCCTGGGTTCCCGAGGCGCTGTTCCGGGAGCGCCGTGCGCAGGTGTTGCAAAAGTTCCTGTCCCGTGAGCGCATCTATCAGACCGAAGCCTTCGCGCACCTCGAGCCACCCGCGCGTGAAAACCTGGCACAGGAGCTAGAAACCCTCACTCAACACACCTCGGAGGCACAGCAGGCCAGCGCTTCCCAGTAAAGCCTCAAGCTCTCTCCCAGTTGAGTAGCCTGGCCCAACCGGTAAGCCGCTGCAACCCGTTTACCCAGCGCCCGAACCAGGGGATCGGGGTTTTTTTCCAGGTTGCCCAGGGCTTTGTCCGAGAGGGCAATCTGAACCTTTTCAGGGTACACAGGCCCGCTCGGCAAGCTGAACCAGTAGGCGGCTTCCTCGGGGTTCACCACCGAAGCCCCCCGGCTCTTGAACCAGTCGGCGCCCTCGGCATGTACATATACCGGGGCTCCCTGGGCGACCGCCTGGTGAACCGCTTCGCGCAACGGTACGGGTATGGCCCACCCGGCCCCTCGAGTCCCCTCTGGCCTAGGCGTTGGGCGATAGGCCGCCGCACGCAGCTCGACAGTACGTTCACCGTTCCACTCGTTGAGCATCAGACTGGCGGCCAGGTCGAGTTCATCCGGCAAATTTTCGCCGTTATCGCGCCACTTGATGACCTTGACTCCCTGGAGCCTGAACGACAGGTGCTTGCCCTCACTCAGCATCCGCACCTGCTCCGGCCTGCCCTGCAAGAAAAAGAGCGGCTCGGGGTTGCCCTCGCCCAGAGGCTCTAAAAGCTGCAAGGCCCGCTGTAGCTCCCCCAGGTCTTCCCCATTCAACCAGCCATCCAGCACAATTTCCGGTACCGGTGCTGGAAACTGCGCGGCATATTCCTGAATGGCCGATGTAAAGGCCGGAATTGCCTCTTCTGCAATTGCAAAACCCGCCGCCTGCGCATGGCCCCCAAAGCGCTTCAGGTGTGCCGAAGCGTGGCGCAAGGCCCCCACCGCGCTGATGCCCGGTGTGGAGCGTACCGAGCCCTTGCCGTCGGCGATGATGAAGACCGGTTTGTAGTAGCGCTCGAGCACCCGGCTGGCCACAATGCCCATCACGCCCGGATGCCCCTCTGCATCGTGGATGACCAGCGCCGGACGGGTGGCGTCAATGGTGGGCCAGATGCGCTCAAGCATCTGTTCTTCGATGCGCTGCCGTTGCAGGTTGAGCCGGGTGAGGTGCTCGGCTAAAGGGCGGGCCTGAAGCATGTCCTGGGTGGTGAGAAGTTGCAGGGCTACCTCGGCCTGGCCCAGCCTCGAGGCCGCGTTGATGCGGGGCGCTATACGAAAGGCAATCTCGCTGGCGCTAAACTCGCGGCAGTGCTCGGCGGCCAGCACCTTTAGGCCCAGGTTGGCGGAACTGCGGAGTCGGCGCAGGCCTTCCTGAACCAGGGCCCGGTTGAAGCCCTGTAAGGGGGCTACGTCGGCCACTGTGCCGATGGCGGCCAGGTCGGCATATTCCAGGGGCGGGTCGTGGCCCAATAGTTCGTAGACCTGCCACAACAGCAGGAAGGCCACACCTGAGCCGGTGGGGTGGGCCTGGCCTTTCAGGCGGGGCGTGAGGGCCGGGTGCACAATCAGACCCGGCGGTGGGGTAGCACCGGGCGAGTGGTGGTCGGTCACCAGTACCGAGACCCCATTCTCTACCAGTTCTTTCAGCTCGGCATGGTTGGTGATGCCACAGTCCACAGTGATAAAGAGATCGCAGGCTTCCAGGTGCTCCGGCACCCGATCCATCAAGACCCCGTAGCCCTCGCCCAGGCGGTGGGGAATGAAGGCATGGATATCGGCCCCCAGCTTTCCCAGTCCATTCAGCAAAACCGCCGTGCCGGTGAGGCCGTCGGCGTCGTAGTCGCCGTGTACCCGGATGCGCTGGCGTTTGTCCAGGGCCTCGATAATCCGCCGGGCGGCCTGTTCGAGCCCCTCGAGGGGCAGGCGTTCCAGGGGGGGCTCGAGGTCTTCCTTACGGCGGAACCCCCGGTTCCAGAGCACCGCCGCGGCCAGGGGCGAGATGTCCAGTTGCTGTATCAGGGGGCGAAGCTCAGAAATAGGGGGCCATTCACGGAATTTCCAGATCATCCAGGGTCTCCTTCAGGGCAGCACCTTGGGCCGAAGGCTGAAAACCAAAAGCAAATCAATACAGGGGGCAAACCTGCCGGGCCCTCAGGGCAGCCGGTCGGGGATGACCGGGGTTTCCTCGGGGTGTTGCTTTTTGAGGGCCTCGAGTTCACTCCGAACCTGGCGCAGTTCCCGGTTGCGCTTGCTCAGGGCCGCCCGGGCGTTCACCCAGCCGGTTAGGACATACAATCCCATCACGGCCAGCCCCAGCCCAAAGGCCCCCAGCAACAGGAAAGCCAGGTGCACCTGGCCCCAGGGTGTGCCCAGCAACAGCCCCGGTTCCAGCGCATACAAAGCCCCGGTGGCTGCCGCGACCACCAGTGCAATCAGGAAAGCCAGCCCATTCAGGACTTTCATAACAGAAGTTTACCCCAGGGCTCAAAGGGCGGCATAAGGGAGGTCATTCCATAACACTTGCCATACCCCAGGAGGTAGGAGGCAGGGAGTAGGGTGCAGACGTTGAAAACTACCACCCACCCCCATCTCGTGTGGTGCTGAAATTTGGCCAAACACCTAAAGTCCGCATCAAACCCACTTCTTCAGGTCAATCCGGCCCTCGTAAAGGGCTTTGCCGGTAATGGCCCCCTCCACCCCCAGGTTTTGCAGACCCTCGAGGTCGGCGTCCGAGGCAATGCCCCCCCCTGCAATCAGGAAGCCCGGCCAGGCCGCGCGAACCTTCCGCACCACCTCGAGGTCGAGCCCGGCCAGGGTTCCATCCCGCCGTACATCGGTGTAAATCAGGGTACGAACCCCCATGTCCCACATCCGCAGGCTCAGGTTCTGCACCTGTAGGGCCGTGCCCTCTGCCCAGCCCGAGACCACGACCTCGAGGCCCCTGGCGTCCAGGCTCACCACCACCCGCTCGGCCCCAAACTCCCCTAGCATACGACCCAGCACTTCCGGTGCCTTGACGGCCACGGTGCCCACCACTACCCGGCTGGCCCCCAGGGCCAGCACCTCCCGGGCCGCCTCCACACTGCGAACCCCACCCCCCACCTCAAACGGGATGGCAATGGATCGCGCAATCTCACGCAGCACCGCCCGGTTTTCCCCCCGGCCTGTAGCGGCATCGAGGTCTACCAGGTGCAGCATCCGGGCGCCCTGCCTTTGCCAGTGCAGAGCGGCCTCCACCGGGTTTTCGTAATAGACGGTTTCCTGGTTGGGGTCGCCTTCCAACAGGCGCACCGCCCGTCCGGACTGGATATCTACGGCTGGAATCACCCACACGGGGGGATTGTATCAGGCCCGGGAATACCGCACCATCAATAAATCTTCTTGCCCAGCAGGCTGCTGGCGAGCTCGACCATCATCCGGGCGGTGCGGTTGGCAATGTCCAGGATGGGGTTCACCTCCACCAGATCCAGGCTGGTGACGATGCTGGCGTCGGCCAGCAGTTCCATCAGCAGGTGGGCCTCGCGGTAGGTCAGGCCCCCGGCCACCGGCGTACCGACCCCCGGCGCAATTTCGGGGTCCAGCACGTCGGCATCGAGGGAGACATGCACCTTGGCAAAACCGCGAAACTTTTCCACCACCGCCTGGGCGATGGCCGGAATGCCCCTCACATCCACTTCCTTCATGGTGAATACCGTGACCCCCCGCTCGCGCAGCAGCCTGACCTCCCCCGCATCCAGGCTACGAATCCCGATCAGCACCACATCCTCGGGCCGTACCTTGGCCCCAGGGTAGCCCAGGTTCACCAGGCGGGGGTCGCCCAGACCGCACAGGTGGGCCAGGGGCATCCCGTGAATGTTGCCGCTGGGGCTGGTTTCGGGGGTGTTGAAATCGGCGTGGGCATCCACCCAGATCACCCCAATGCGCTCCCCCCGGCTGGCCCCCGTGACCGAACCCATGGCGATGGAGTGGTCGCCGCCCAGCACGATGGGAAACACCTCGGCGGGCATCTGGCCCAGGGCCTGGCTGGTATCCAGGCAGACTGCCCGGATGGCCTCGAGGTAGCCCATCCCCCCCTGTTCCTTTGGCTGATGGCGCAAACTCTCGACCACCGGCACCTTCATGTCGCCATAATCGTGAACCCGGTGGCCCAGGCCCTCGAGCACCTCCTGCAAGCGCCCGTAGCGAATGGCGCTGGGCCCCATGTCCACCCCACGCCGCCCCTGACCCAAGTCCATCGGAACCCCCACAATACCAATCTGCTTCATACGCCCCCAGTCTACCGTTGGGGGTGGGCCAGAGGCCGTCCAGATCCAGGGGACAAGGGTCAAGTACCGTGAATTTGTCTCGCTTATAGCTTTTGGCGCTTGGCTTTTGTCTATCAGCTATCTGCCACGAAATCATAACCATTGACCCCAAGCCTTTTCGGCGCTAGAGTAAAGAGTTACGCCACAAGCGTAGCCTTGAAGAAGATGAAAGAAATACACATTCAAAGCATCAACCTGTCCCGCCTGATGCGGGAGGGGGGTAGCACGCTGGCCTCCGGCGAGATCCTGAATACCATTGACCTGGAAAGTGAGCACATTGCCCTCGAGGGCCCGGCCAGATGGAAGGTCGGGGTGACCCGGGTGGAGGGTGAAGGCGGGCAGGAGTTCTGGCTATCGGGCGAGATTGCGGGCTATGCTGTTCTGGAGTGTCGCCGCTGCCTGACCCCCACCCCCACCCCGGTACGCGCCCATTTTCAGTACATGCTGCGCTACCAGCCCGGCTTGACGCACCTCGAGGCCATCGAGGAAGACGAGGAAGAAATCCTGCTTTTTGGTCACCCCGATCTCGACCTGGGGCCCTTGTTGAGCGAGGCTTTTGCCCTCGAGCTGCCCTACACCACCCTCTGCAAAGAAGACTGCAAGGGCCTGTGCCCGGTTTGTGGAGCCAACCGCAACGAGGTAGATTGCGGCCACCACGAAGAACCCCAGACCAAACTGTGGGCTGAACTTTCCAGATTGATAGGTGACTTGAAGGACTGATCGGGAACCCCCCAATATCATCCCAAAATCATGGCCCACAACCAGACCCGATGCTAGGCTGGTTCTATGTCGGTTATTGGTCTAGAGCGCTGGCTCCAACACCTGCTTGAACATCTACCCATCGCCCGGGAGGGCCACGACCCCGAGGGCGTGCATCAGGTGCGGGTGGCGGTGCGGCGCTTGCGGGTGTGGCTGCGGCTGGCGGGAATGCGCGTGCTCGAGGACGACCTGGCCTGGTTGGTGCGTGCGGCAGGCCAGGTGCGCGACCTGGAAGTGTTGCTGCAACACCCGAATCTACCCAGGGCTTTCCGAGCCTGGGCCGAGCTTCGGCTAAAACAGGCCCGCACAACATTTGTCCCCCTGCTGGATAGCCCCCGGCTGGCGGGCTTGCTATCGGCCCTTGCCTGCCTGCCCCCGCTGGACGCAAAGGTGGCCGAGTCCCGGCTACCGCGCTTCGTGCAACAGGTGGAGCGCCGGGCCCAGGAATGGCGCAGAGAAGACAGCATCGAGCACCTGCACGCCTTACGCCGGGCCTTGCGGCGTTTGCGCTATGCGCTGGAATGGCTCGAGCAAGATAGCGATACCGTGAAGGCCCTTCAGGAGATTTTTGGGCAGGTAGGCGACCTGAGTTTTACCTTGAATTACCTTGCTGCCTTCGAGGCCGAGGGAGGCCGGGCGCCTGCACGCTACCGCGAACAACTCGAGGACAGCCTAGCCCAGGCTCTCAAGGAAGCCAAACAAGCCTGGAATCACCACCAGGGCGATCTGCGGTCTTTTGCCAAGTCCACATGAACTTCCGCAAGATCGCCCTACCCAGTCGGTAGTTTGACAACGGGTGTGTCCCTGTTTCAACCAGCCTCAACAACCCCAACTCGCCGTGAAACCCCTCTGGATGCCGATCACCATAGCGGCACTGACCTTCCGGCGCAGACCGAGTACCCCTACGGGGGCTTGGATAGAGCTTTGTGCAGCACCCCAAGGGGGATTGACCGTCTGGGTTCATTGGTTGATTTTGGGACACACCCTTTGACAACCTTCTTCTGGATTGCTTCGTCGGCTTTTGGCCTCCTCGCAAAGACGTCGATCCGCTTGAGAGACTGGTTGGTAAGCCTTCTTGCCGACTTTCCCCCCATGCTGTATGGCTCCTTTACGACGCTCCACTACCCACCTACTACCACCTTGGGATAACTGAAAGGTAGTACGCCTGAAGTTGGCCAAGAACTCTTCCAGGAAAGAACAGCGGCCACCCAACCGGGCGGCCACGTGTGAAGAGCGCGATAAAGGTTACTTCTTGCGGGGGCGGTATTTACCGTACGAACCCCGGAAAATTTTGCCACGGCGGGTGCGACGATCACCTTTTCCCATGCTCTACTCCTAGGCTTTGGCTCCACTCAAAAGCTGGCTAACCTTGCTCATCAGGCGCGACTTGCGACGGCTGGCCGCGTTCTTGTGCAGGGTCGAGCCCTTGGCCGCCTTGTCAATCAGGCTTTCGGCGTAACGCATGACCCGGGTAGCCTCGCTGACATTGCCTTCTTTGGCCAGCGCGACGGCTTTTTTGCTGACGGTCTTGATGGCCGACATCTTGGACTTGTTGCGCAGCCGTCTCTTGAGGGACTGGCGGTGGCGCTTCATCGCCGAGGGGTTACGAGCAGTTTTTTTCTGTGCCATAGTTCTCCGTAAGTGCCAGTGGGGGGCTGCACGAAAACCGGCAGCCTCGAGGCAAACCGCTCACAAGTCTAGCATAGTTCCGGGGCCCCTGGCTAGACCCTCAGAATTCATTGCGAGCCGCTACCCAGTCCATACGCACCTGCCCCCGTGCATCCTTGAAGCGGAAAATAACATCATACAGGCTGGCATCGGCAGGATAGCGAATTTCATCAGCGAAACGGCCCTGGTAGCGCTTGATCAGACCGGGGCTGTTCTGGCCCGTGCGACGAACCTCGACCTCGAGGCTCCCCTTTCGCAAATCGCCGCTCACCGTCACCTTGATAAAAGCCCGTATGCCCGTGGCCCGAATCTGGTTGCGGGTTTCGCCGGTGTAGTTCCAGTAGTAAACCGGGGTGAAGGGTGCGTAGCCTACCGCCAGACCAAATCGCTCGGCGTAAAAGTACACTCCACCCGCAATCAGGGCCAGGAACAAGAGGGTTCGCACAGCCTCTAGTATAAGACAAGTCTGGTGAGGGCCTGTTGATCCTGCTCACCTCGACAGGCTTTTATCGTTTTCCCTTTTCCCTCTCCCCTTGCGGGAAAGGGTGCCGACAGCACTGGCTGGTTTGGTGCTCCTTTTGCCAAGTAAAAACAACTCTAGCGGTAACTGTTGTCGCCGGATGAGGGGCTGAAACGACGACGCCCAGACAAATGATAAGAGCCTGCTCACCCCGAATCCCCACAGACCTCTGGCGAAAGAGTCCAGAGAAGCTTGTCAATATCGGTATACTTGGGGGCATGACGGCGGATGAAGCACTCAATCTGTTACGAACCGGGGCGGTGGAGATTATCCCCGAGGAGGACTTGCGCAAAAAACTGCAATCAGGGAAAAAACTGGTGGTCAAGCTGGGCCTCGACCCCACCCGGCCCGACATTCACATCGGCCATGCGGTGGTGCTGCGAAAAATGCGGCAGTTCCAGGAGCTAGGCCACAAGGTAGTGCTCATCATCGGCGACTTCACCGCCATGATCGGCGACCCCTCGGGCCGCTCCAAAACCCGCCCGCCCCTCACCCTGGAAGAAACCCGTGCCAACGCCAGAAGCTATGTGGAGCAGGTGGGCAAAATCCTCATCACCGACGACCCTTCTCGCTTTGAGCTGCGCTACAACTCCGAGTGGTTGGAGAACCTGAGCTTCAAGGAGGTCATCAAGCTGGCCTCCCTCCTGACCGTAGCCCAGATGCTCGAGCGGGAAGACTTCAAAAAACGCTATACCGAGGGCGTGCCCATCTCCATCCACGAGTTCCTCTACCCCTTCGCCCAGGGCTACGACTCGGTGCCCATCGCCTGCGATGTGGAGATGGGCGGCACCGACCAGAAGTTCAACCTGCTGGTCGGGCGCGAGGTGCAAGAAGCCTACGGCCTGGAGCGCCAGGTGGCCTTCATCATGCCGCTTTTGGTGGGGGGCGATGGGCAAAAAATGTCCAAAAGCTACGACAACTATATTGGCATCACCGAGGAGCCCAGCGAAATCTTCCGCAAGCTGATGAAAATTGAAGACCCCTACCTGCCCACCTACTTCGAACTCTGCACTGACCTGAACCCCGGTGAAATCAAGGAAGTTCTGGAGCAAGGCGGCCCCGTGGGGGCCCACCGGGTGCTGGCGCGGCTGGTAACGGGCGCGTACGTACAGCCCAGGATTCCCGCCCGCTTAGACCGCCCACTCTACGAATCGCTGGGCTACCGCTGGGAGGCTTTTGGGCAGGATCAGGGCGGCCAGAACCCCGTGGTGCAGCACGCCGAAGCCCGCTACTACGAAATTGCCCACGGGGGCATCCCCGATGAGATGCCAGAAGTGGTCATTTCCATCGACGAGCTGTCGGGCGGCCATATTGCGGTGGCCAGGCTCTTTACCCTGGCCGGTCTGACCGTCTCCAACAGCGAGGCCCGGCGGCTAATTGAGCAAAAAGGCCTGCGGCTCGATGGCGAGGTGCTCACCGACCCCAAGATGGAGATTGCCTTTAGCAAGCCATTGGTGCTCCAGCGAGGCAAGGATAGGTTCGTGCGGGTCAGGCCCGCCTAACTATCTCCACGATAAAAACGTAATGGGTAGGGAAAGGGTGATTCACGAGGCCGCGCCGCTGCAAACCCCAGAATTCGCACTTTCGTTGAGCAGCATGATATTTCTATCGCGGGCGCACTTAGCCCTGCTCGAGGGGCCGGAAGGGAATTTCGTAGCCGGTTGCGTACAGGACGCCGTTCTCCTCTTCCAGGCGCAGTCGGGGCAGGGGAAAACGCGGCGGGCCATACACCGCTTTGCCTCCTTGCAGGGGCTCGAAAGCGCCAAAGTGGCACGGGCAGCCCATGAAAGGGTGGTCGGTACGGTAGTTATAGGCGATGGAGCCCAGCTCGGGGTTGTCCACGTAGTTGACCACGCAGCCCTGGTGGGTGCAGATACGCGACAGGGCCAGGAAGTGGGCCTCCCCCACCGTGAGCCCACCCACCACGGGTTCCGAAAGGCGAAACACCACCGCCTTGAGAGGGCTGCCGTTGTACACGTACTCGAAGTATTTGAACCGCCAGTGGGCATCCAGCTCGTTTAGCACGGCTGCCTGCACCCTGGGGCCCTCGCGCCAGACCGGCTCGGAAACCCCGGTTTTGGTGAAGTGGATGGAGTAGGTGCGCCAGGCCAGCCAGCCGAAAAAGCCTGCCGTGATGGCGCTGGGGACAATCCAGATCAGGTCGCGGCGGCTGATGCGGCGAAGGTTTTGCAGGTTGGGCTCGTCCATACCGTGCACCCACTAAACTAAGCGGCCCGCAGGGCTACAACCCCCCCAGATACTGCAGCAAGGCCTGCATCTCGGCCTCAGTCAGGGGAACCGCCGGCATCTGGCCCCGGCCTTTGAGGACAATTTCCCGCACCGCCTCCGGCACTTTGCGGATGGGGTTGCCCTGCAAACGGGGGCCGGTGCCTCCCTGGGCCTGGGCACCGTGACAGGCCGCACACTTACCCAGGTACACCTGCTGCCCATTCGAAGTTGCGCTTAGCTGGTTCTTGGCTGTTTGGATGAGGTTTTGTACCCGCTCTTTGGCCTCACCCCCGGCCTTCAGGTAGCCCTCCCAGGCCACAATGGCCTCGGCGGGGCGGCCCAGTTGAAAGTAGGCGTTGCCCAAAAAAAGCCAGCCCTCCGGCACGTCGGGCTCGGCCCGCACCGCCAGCTCGAGGGCCTGCGCCCCCTCCTCGGGCCGCCCGCTCATGAAAAGCAGGATGCCCAGGCGCCGCACAGCGTTGGCATTGCGGGGCTCGAGCTCAATCACCTTCAGGTAGCCCTGCACCGCCCGCTCAAAGTCTTGCAGGTCGTAGGCCTTGTTGGCGTAGGCCAGCCAGTCGGCAGCTTTGCCGCTCTGCTCGGCCTGGCGTTGCAGGTTGCCCAGTTCGCGGGCCTCGTTGCGGCTGGTGATGATGGTCTCGCCAGGCAGCCGGGGCACCGTATAGGCCCAAAGCCCCACCCCCAGGGCCACCAGGCTCAGGGTCACGGCGCCCAGCGTTACGGGGCTCAGGCGGCGGGGAACCGGATGTTCGCTGCCCAGCTCGGCCAGTTGGCGCTCGAGCCGCACCGCCTGGGCCAGCAAGCGTTTGCGCTCGTCCCCCTCGGCTTCCTGGGCCAGGGACTTGAGCACCGCCAGCTCGGCCCGGAGTTCCTCTGGGCGGGGGCTTTCGGGAAAGGGCTGGGCCTCGGAACGAAAGAAAGGCCGCAGGGCATAGGCCAGGGCCAGCACAAAGAGCAGCGCAAGAAAAAGGTAAGCCAGTATCATGATTTTCGCTCTGGGGTTTGGAGCTCGGCCTCGAGGCGGGCAATTTCCTCGTCGGAAACATCTGCTATGGGGGCCTGCACACGGGCCCTGACCCGCGCCAGGTAGCGCCAGAGGCCATAGCCCAGCAAGCCCAGCCCTATCAAGGGCGACAGCCAGACCCACAGGGTCAGGCCCCGGGCGGGCGGCTCATAGAGAATCCAGTCGCCGTAGCGCTCCACAAAAAACTGCCGGATCTCGGCCTCGGTCTTGCCCTGGGCCAGTTGTTCGGCAATAATCCGGCGCATCTCCACCGCAATACCCGCATTGGACTCCGCCGCCGACTCCCCCTGGCAGACCGGGCAGCGCAGTTCACCGGCTATTTCAAAAACCCTGGGGGAGAAGTCGGGGGGTGGGGTATTGGGGGTGGGCTGGGCGAAGGAAACCGCCCCAAGCCAGAGACTCAGGGCCAAAAGCCACGCTGATAAGGCTCCCCTGTCCCCGCTCCCCTGGGCCCTCACGGCAACACCTGCCTCAGATAGCCCTGCAACTGCGCCTCGCTCAGCTCTCCGGCATGGCGGGCCAGCACGGTGCCGTTGCGGTCAATAACGAAAGTCTCGGGTACGCCGTAGTAGCCATACTCAATGCCGATGCGGCCCCGGCCATCATATACGCTGGGAAAGGTCAGGCCGTACTGCTGCACGAACCTCAGGGCCTCGGCTTCCTTGTCCTGCACGTTGACCCCCAGAATCAGCAGCTGGTCTTTGTACTGTTGGTGAAAGCGCTCCAGCAGGGGGGCCTCGGTACGGCAGGGAATGCACCAACTGGCCCAGATGTTGAGCAAAACAGGCTTGTTCAGGCCCTCTCCAATGCCCATCTCAGGGCCATACTGGGCCCGGTAGGGCTCCAGTAGCGGCAGGCTGAAGCTGGGCGCAGGCTTGCCCACCAGCACCGACTTGAGCTCGTTGGGGTTGGGGCGCTGCATCCCCCAATAGAAAAGCCCTCCCAGCAGCAACACCCAGATGGGCCAGAACCTAAGCAAGGGTCACCTCTTTCATCAGTCTCCTGCCGTGGGGGAGATCTGACGGCTGGCCACCCGGGCCCCACTGGGCCAGAGAATGTACAGCGTACCCAGCACAATAATCAGCCCCGATACCCACAGCCACCAGACCATAGGGGTCACGATGATCTTGAGGGTCGCCCACTGGCCCCGCTCCTGGTCGAACTGCATCAAAACAAAGTAGTAGTCGTTGTAGAGCGAGTATTTGACCACCGGCGTGGCCAGCGGCGAGCCCATCTGGGGGTAGAAGTTGAGCCGGGTCTGGTAGCGGCCATCCGAACCCCAGCCCTCGAGGCTGGTCGAGCGCACCTCGATAGGGGCAATGGCGGCAAAGCGGTTGGATTCCTCTTTGGCACTAATGGAGAGGAGCCGCACCTCCATACCCCGGGTCTGCCAGGCCTCCCCTACCTGAAGGGTCTTTTGCTCGGTGACCCGGTAGGTCTGGCTGAAGGCGATGGTTAGGGCGGCCAGGGCAATGCCAAAGTGCACGATATGCGAGCCAAAGCGGCGTTTGTGGCTGGCTGCCAGTTCCACCAGGGCCTGCCCCGCCGAGATGCCCAGGGCGCGGGCCCGTTCGCGCACACCCTGGGCCACCATCAGCCAGATGGCGGTCAGGTTGTAGGCAAAGAGCCCAATCGCCAGCGAGACCCCCAGGGTCAGGCCCAACCCAAAGCCCAGCAGGGTGCCCACCCCCAGGGCAATCAGCATGGCGGTCAGGTTCCGCATCACCTGGGCGTTGGTATGCCGCCAGGGCAAGACCGGCCCGATGCCCATCAGGAGCAGCATAAAGATGCCCAGGGGAATGGAGATCTGGTTGAAGAAGGGGGCCCCCACCGAAACTTTGGCCCCACTGACAATTTCCACCACCAGCGGCCACAGGGTGCCCAGCACTACCACAAACGCAAAGGTGCCGAAGAACAGAGCGCCCGCCAGCAAGGCCCCTTCGCGGCTTCTCCAGCGGACTTCACCGGCCTCGCGTATCTCGGCGGAAACCCTGGCCAACAACCCCAGCCCCACAGCCATCACGCCCAGCAAAAACAGCAAGAACCAGGCCCCCACCGGCCCGCTAGCAAAGGCGTGCACCGACTGAATCACCCCCGAGCGGGTCAGGAAGGTGCCAAACACCGTGGCGGCAAAGGTCAGGGTAATGAAGGCGAAGTTCCAGCCCTTGAAAAGCCCCTTGCGCTCCTGCACCTGAGCGGTGTGCAGGAACGCCGTAGCCAGCAACCAGGGAATGATGGAAGCGTTCTCGACGGGATCCCAGGCCCAGTAGCCCCCCCAGCCCAGAATCTCGTAGCTCCACCACTTGCCGGTAAAGATGGCCGCGGTCAGGAAGCCCCAGGCCACCAGAGTCCACCAGCGGGTCTCGAAAATCCAGCTCTGGAAGCGCTTCGCAACCATGGCGGCCACCGCATAGGCAAACGGCACCGAGAGCCCCACAAAACCCAGGTACATCAAGACCGGATGAACGGCCATCATCCAGTGGTTCTGAAGTAGCGGATTGGTGCCCCGACCATCGGGGGGTGGGTTGGGCACGGCATCGAAAGGGTGGGCCACAAAAACCATTACCGCGAAGAAGAAGACCTGTACCGCAAATAGCGTGCCCAGCGCCACCGGGGCCCGCCAGATGTCCAGACCCTGACCCACCCGCAGGCTCAGGAGCCAGGTGTAGGCGGTCTGGAGCATGGCCCACAGCAGAATGGAGCCCTCCAGCGCTGCCCAGGGGGTCACCAGCTTGACCCATAGCGGGTTGTTGGCCGAGCTGTGATTGGCCACGTAGGAGACGCTAAAGTCGTTGGTCAGAATGGCCCACTCGAGCGCCCCGAAACTAACGAGCGCCGCCAGCAGGCTCAGGGTCGAGAGGCGCCGGGCGGCCTCGAGGTAGCGCCCGTCCCGCAGGGTGTAGGCAAGGGTCGAAAGCACCAGGCCCATCACCGAAAAAATGAGGGCCGCCAGGAGGGAAACCCCTCCCAACAGGCCGGGCGTCATACCGACCTCCACAGCGTGTTCATTGGGTTCCCTCGATGAGCTTGCGAACTTCGTCGGGCGTCCAGCCCTCCTTGGGGGCCTGGTAGGTTTCGGAGTGCTTGACCAGCAGGTTCTGGCTTACAAACGTCTCGCCCTGGAACCTGCCTTCCACCACCACCCCCCGGTTTTCGCCAAAGAGGGCCGGAGGAGTTGAGCCCGAAGACCGGATGGGAATCTCCTTGACCCCATCGGTGACGACAAAGCGCAGTTCCAACGTTTGGGGGTTGTAGTCAAGAGATCCCTGCTTGACCAGCCCTCCCAGGCGCACCTGCCGGTTCTGGTAACGGTCGGCTTGCTGGAAGTACTCGCTGGGGGTAATGAAGTAAACCAGGTTTTGGCCCAGACCACCGAAGATCAGATAGGCCAGGGCTCCAGCAACCACCAAAAGTCCGATGATGTACTTAGGTTTCATGGGTTCCTCAAAACCTTACTTGTTCCGCTGGTAACGCCAGATAAGATAGCCCAGATAGCCAAACACCGATGCGTACACAGCCACAAACGTCCAGACCACAAAGGGGTTGGCAGGGTTCCACAAGGGGTTATCAGGCATCCTATACCTCTTCTTTGGCCGCCTCGCGGGCCGCAATCAGGCTACGCAGCCGAACCAGTCCGATAAACAGCAGCGTGAAGGCGGCCAGGTTCACCAGCATGGGAATCAGGATGGCCGCATCTACATTGATTTTTCCGGTGGTGAGGTCAATGGACTGGGTCTGGTGCAGGCTACGCCACCACTTGACCGACATATAGCTGATGGGCACGTTGATAGAGCCCAGAATGGCCACGCCTGCGGCGGCCTTGGCCCGCAGTTCGGGGTCTTCAATGGCCCCCCGCACCACCACATACCCCACGTAGATGGCAAACAGAATGGCGGTGGTGGTCAGGCGGGGCTCCCAGTCCCAGTAGACCCCCCAGGTGGGCCGGGCCCAGAGCATCCCGGTCAGCAGGGCCAGGGCCATGAAGATGAGCCCCACTTCTACAGTGGCTGCGGCAACCCGGTCGTGATGGGATTTGCGCCGAACCAGGTAGGCTACCGAGTAACCCAACGCCGCGAAGCTGGCCAGATAAGCCATCCAGGCCACCGGCACATGCAGATGAAATATCCGGGCCACAAAACCCTGGCTCTGGTCGGGTGGCGCGGTCATGGCCATGAAAAACCCCACTGCTGCGCCCACCACGCCCAAACCCAGAATGCCCAGGGTCAGGTTATCCAGGCGGCTGGTTTGATTGGAGCTTGCAAGTTGCATCGGTGCTATCCCCCTCGTTCTCATTTACGGTATTGCGCTTTGAAATGGATGAAGCGACCCAGGTCACATTGCATCCATGTGTTGCGTAAACTTGCCAGCGTCAACAAGCTTACCCCCATCCTTTCAATTTACCCAGGTGGGGTAATTGCGTCGAATGACCAGACCACACTTGGGGTTGTAGCAGCCATCACCCTACCCTTCCAGCATGTACGGAAAGACCATCGCACAGACCGTCACATAAATTATGTCAAAAACCAAAAGCAACCGAAGCCAGTCCGCAAGCTCTGCCACCGGAATACCCTCGGCAAGCCCCTGGGTGAAACGCACTGCAGCCAGCACCACCGGAATCACCAGCGGAAAGAGCAACAGGGGCAAAAGTACCTCCCGTCCCCGCAGACGGGCCAGCATGCCCGCATAAAAGGTGGAGATGGCTGCATATCCCAGCGAACCAAGCAGCAAGACTACAAGATACCAGCCCCAGTTTTGCAAGGGCAGGTAAAATAGCCCTGCCGTGAGTACCAGCAGGGCCAGCCCCACCAGAACCAGCAAGGAAAACTGGAACAGAAGTTTGCCGAAGTAGATCCACTCCCGGCTACCGGGGGTGAGGAGCAGGTCGTCGAGGGTGCCGTCCTCGACCTCGAGGCCGAAAGCCCGCCCGGCCAGCAAACTGCCAGCAAAGGCCAGCGCCACCCAGAGCACCCCCGGCGCTGCTTTTTGCAGGTTCTGGGGGTTGGGGCCAAAAGCCATGGCCAGGATAAATAGCATCACCGCCAGGAAAAATACCGCCGACAGGATGCCGGTGCGACCCCGAAACTCCAGTACCAGATCGCGCCAGGCCAGCCAGAAAATCCGCTGCACAGGGCTCAGGGTATCGGTTTGGGTGCAGAACGTAAAGGGTGGGTCAGGTGGGGACAAATGCCGCACTCTATAGACGCTACCCTACAGAAACCATGCCGCTGCCTGAACTGAAGCCCGAAGAGATGCTGGCCCGATGCCCCCTGTTTCAGGGCGTTTCGCCAGATAAACTGGCGTCGCTGATCGCCGTGTGCGAGTGGCTCGAGCTTGCCAAGGGCCAGACGCTGTTCTTGCAAGGCGACCCGGTAGAGCAGGTTTATCTGGTAGGCCAGGGTCTCATCAAGATTTTCCGTCTCGACCCCAGTGGCCGTAAACAGGTGGTGATGCACCTGGCCGGGCCGGGTCAGTGCGTGGCGGCGGTGGCACTCTTTTTGGGGAACCGCCGCTATCCGGCCACGGCGGAGGCCAGCGAGCCTAGCCGTATTCTGGCCATACCGGGGGCCTCTTTTCACCAACTGGTGCAGCAAGACCACACCCTGTGCTACAACCTTCTCCGAGCCACCGCTCAACACACTGGCCAGATTGTGCAGGTGCTGGATCGCATGGTGTTCCGCGAGGTGGACTCGAGGCTGGCCGAGTATCTGCTCGCCATGGCCCAAGACCACGGTCAAAGTTTTAAGCTGCCCACCAACCCGGAAATAGCCGCCATTGTAGGTACCACACCCGAGCCGGTGAGCCGCAAACTGGGCCACTTTTCCCAGCAAGGCTGGGTTGAAATTGACCGGCGCCGCGTGCGTATTACCAATCCTCTGGCGTTGCAAGAGCTAGCCAGGGCAGGCTAGGCGAAGCTATGCCGCCTTCCAAGTGGAGGGCATAATTCTTCGGTGATCCTGGGCATTACGCTTGGCCGGCTGCGTTCCCCCAAAACCAACCTCCAGCCTGCATTGGTAGCCTACCAAGTTTGACTTAAGTCATGGATTTTGGGCACCTCGCAATGTTCCAATACCTTTGGGCGGTTGTGCGGAGGTAACCATGAAAACGGAGGGCCGACTATGCGAAACTGGCCGACCGGCGGCGGCATGGTACTGCTGAGCGCACTCCTTTTGGGGGTGATGGCCGGAGCCGGAAGCTATACCGCCAACCATGCCCAAGCCCTTTCCTACCTCTCCAACGACCCCAAAGCCTGTGTGAACTGCCACATCATGCGCGAGGTCTACGACGGCTGGCAGAAGGCCAGCCACCACCATGTGGCGGTGTGTGTGGACTGCCACCTACCCCACGACTTTGTGGGCAAATACCTGACCAAGCTCGAGCATGGCTGGAACCACTCAAGGGCCTTCACCCTGCAAGACTTTCACGAACCCATCCGCATTGGGACACGCAGTGCAGCGGTGGTGGAACACAACTGCGTCGGCTGCCACCGCAACCTGATTGGGGGCGTCTTGGAAGCCCAGACCGCTTTCCAGGACGCACACGCCAACCTTGAAGCGGATGCAGAAGGCAAGTTCGGCTGTGTGCACTGCCACCGTGGGGTAGGGCACGGCCAGTAGGGGGAAACATGAATAGACGATGGTTATGGATCAGCGTGGCCGTAGCAATCATTGCCGCACTGGGCACTTTTGGCATTCTGGCCCTGCTGGGGAACATCAACGCCCGCCAGGCCGAAGCCCGGCAAACCTCCTTCCGGGTGGTGGAAATTACCAACAAAACCGAGGACTCTGCGCTCTGGGGCAAGAACTTCCCCCATCAGTACGACACCTGGCTCAAAACCGCCGATAACGAGCGCACCCGCTACGGCGGCTCGGAGGACTTCCCCACCTCGAAGCTCGAGGAGAACCCTCGCCTGAAAATTCTCTTTAGCGGAATGCCCTTCGGCACCGACTACCGTGAGCGGCGCGGCCATGCCTACATGCTGATTGACCAGCGCAACACCGAGCGCGTCAAGCAGTTCAAGCAGCCCGGCGCCTGCCTCAACTGCCATGCCAGCGTGGCTACGGTCTTCCAGGCTGCAGGCGTGAAGGCCGGGGTACCCGACGACGACAACCACCGGATGGAGGCCATCTTCAAGGGCTTCGAGGTGATTAATCCCATGCCCTATGCCGAGGCCACCCAGCTTGTGCAGCACCCGGTGGGCTGCGTGGACTGCCACGACGCCAAAACCATGGCGGTCACCATCACCCGCCCGGCCTTCATCACCGGGATTCAAAACCTGGCCAAGTCCAAAGAACCCGTCCCCTTCCTGCCCAGCCTCGAGCGCTGGCGCAAGGGCAACCAGGCCAGGCCCTACGACCCCAATACCGACGCCACCCGCCAGGAAATGCGCTCGATGATATGCGCCCAGTGCCACGTGGAGTACTACTTTGCGCCGCCTAACAAAACCCTCACCTTCCCCTGGCATAACGGGCTCAAGGTGGAGCAAATCGAGCAGTACTACGACCAGGTCAGCTGGAAAGACTGGGAACACAAGCTTTCAGGCACCAACATGCTCAAGGCCCAGCACCCCGAGTTTGAACTGTGGGCCCAGGGCATCCACGCCCGCGCCGGGGTGGCCTGCGCCGACTGCCACATGCCCTATACCCGCGTGGGGGCGGTCAAGGTTTCCGACCACCAGGTGCGCAGCCCCATGCTGAACATCGCCAGGGCTTGCCAGACCTGCCACAACGCCTCCGAGGAGGAGATGAAAGCCCGGGTGGACATCATCCAGGATCGCACCAAGAAGCTCCTGGATGAGGCCGAGATTGCCACCGTGGACTTGATCCAGGCCATCGAGGCCGCCAAGGCCGCAGGCGCAAGCGATGAAGCCCTAGTTCAGGCCCGTCAGCTACACCGCAAAGCCCAGTGGCGCACCGACTACATCAACGCCGAGAACTCCATGGGCTTCCATGCCCCTGCCGAAGCAGCCCGCATCCTGGGCGAGGCCATCAATTTTGCCCGCCAGGGGCAGCTTCTGGCCTACAAAGCCGAAATTGCCGCCAAGCCCAGACAGTAGCCTGACCCTCTGCTGTAAAACCCCCGCAGCGTGGCGGGGATTTTGCGGTAAAGGAGCAATCAGGCGGCCCTTA
Source organism: Meiothermus sp. CFH 77666 (assembly GCF_017497985.1). Lineage (NCBI taxonomy): Bacteria > Thermotogati > Deinococcota > Deinococci > Thermales > Thermaceae > Meiothermus > Meiothermus sp. CFH 77666. Next base: position 847 of record NZ_JAGDFV010000016.1, on the reverse strand, counting down.
GTTCAACCACCCGGTCTACCAGGGAAAGCCAGCTTTTATCATGGGTGGCAATCACCACCCCCCCAGAGGCCCTGGCAAAGTTGACCAGGTCTTCCAGCAGACCCCGCCCCTCTACATCCAGGGCGGCCTCGGGTTCGTCCAGCAGCCAGATATCCGGGTTTTGTAAGCGCAACCGGGCCATAGCCAGACGCTTTTTCATGCCGCTAGAGTAGCTCAGCACGGGCTTGTCGTGGGGGAGCCCGACTTGCTTCAGGGCCCTGTGAATCTGGGCGCGGTCATCGGCCCGCCCATCAAGCCGCAGGGCATAAAGCAGGTTCTCGGCCCCGCTAAAGTGCCGATGAAAAGCGGGGGGATTGGCCAGAAAACCCACCCTTCCTGAGAGCTTTATAGAGCCCTGGGTGGGTCTCACCAGGCCCGCCAACACCCGCAGCAAGGTGGTCTTGCCCACACCGTTGGGCCCCACCAGCGCCACCGTTTCGTGTTTGGCCAGTTGGAAGTCCAGGCCGCGCAATACCCAGTCGCGCCCGTAGCGTTTGGCAACGGCTTGGGCCTCAATCAGCATCAGTTTCATCATACGCGTTTATACCAAATCTGGTTGATTCCTCTTGCCTTCTCCCCTGGGCGGGAGAAGGTGGCGACACTCCACGCGCTCTGGTCATCAGAAACAACTGTTACGACCACGGTTGCTCTGAGGGCGTCGCCGGATGAGGGAGTTCTATGTAATCACTGGTGCTAGTCACAAAACGATGTCAGCTATACACAGGTCTGGGGAAGCAGCGATGAGGTTCAGGGCGATGATGAGGTAAGCCCACCAAGCGGTAAAGCCAAGTTCAGTACGGTGATGGCG
>NZ_JAGDFV010000015.1 GCF_017497985.1 Meiothermus sp. CFH 77666 | reverse complement strand
GGGCGGTGCAGGTCAAACCCTGTACCTGTTGCTCATGGAATAGCCGGCCATGCTCACCCACCAACCGCTCCAACCGAGCGATGCTTTCAAGGCTCACCTTGACCAATCGGGCGGTGGCGGCCTTGCTTGAACCCTCGCTTAGCTGCTCGGCTATGGCGATAGCCTTGCTTTCGGGTAGCTTGCTATTCCACAAGGCGGTTCCCTTCCTTTCGCTGAACTCCCGTCCACAGCTCCGGCAGCGTAGATACCGTATCTCATCCTTCCCGTACACCTTGCGTACCCTCAGATTGCCCTGGCCTTGCTTACCTTGTAGTTTGCATCCTTCAATCGGACAAGCTAACCTTTCGATGGGAGGTCTTTCTGTTTTCACACAGCGTAATCTGCGCTGACAGGGGCCTCCCTTTCAACTACCCCCAGGGATAATCTCACCTTACTACCCATCCCCGCGTGTGTGGGGAATACGCATACAACGCGAGCGCAGGACTGACCGCTGTCGGTTCATCCCCGCGTGTGTGGGGAATACGTGAACCTGCGCCAACTGGCACTACCTGGCAGCGGTTCATCCCCGCGTGTGTGGGGAATACGCCAAAATGAACTCGGCGGGATAGCCGCTGAACGGTTCATCCCCGCGTGTGTGGGGAATACGAGGTTCGGTCATCCGATTCCCCTTAGTTTGTCGGTTCATCCCCGCGTGTGTGGGGAATACGTACCCGCAGGACGTCGTTGACGACCTCCAGGCGGTTCATCCCCGCGTGTGTGGGGAATACACCGCGGCCTCGATAAACGCCCGGCGCTCGGCCGGTTCATCCCCGCGTGTGTGGGGAATACTGGAATAGGTGCGTAGCCAGTGATGACGTTTACGGTTCATCCCCGCGTGTGTGGGGAATACGTACCCCGGGCCGTAGCGGGCTACCAGATGCACGGTTCATCCCCGCGTGTGTGGGGAATACGCGGCAGCGCTCGCGGTAGGCGGCGTCGGATTCGGTTCATCCCCGCGTGTGTGGGGAATACGTCTGAAGACGCTATTGCAGCTAGCAAGCGCACGGTTCATCCCCGCGTGTGTGGGGAATACGACGTGGCTACCGGGAAATACACCTAGGGCCCCGGTTCATCCCCGCGTGTGTGGGGAATACGCCAAGGCCCTCGACATCAACCGCGCCACCGGCGGTTCATCCCCGCGTGTGTGGGGAATACGCTGGCAAGCAAAAGCCAACAAGCAGCCAACGCGGTTCATCCCCGCGTGTGTGGGGAATACGCAAGTTCCCCAGCATACCGGCTCGCTGTAGCTGGTTCATCCCCGCGTGTGTGGGGAATACACCCGCGACCAGGTGATGGCCGCGCTGATTGCCGGTTCATCCCCGCGTGTGTGGGGAATACATCACCTGGCGGTGGTGGTGATAGCTCAGCAACGGTTCATCCCCGCGTGTGTGGGGAATACCGCAATCTCCGCCTCGAGCGCAGCCAGGCGTTCGGTTCATCCCCGCGTGTGTGGGGAATACTGCCTCCACATCCACCTGACCGCTGCGACGGGCGGTTCATCCCCGCGTGTGTGGGGAATACGGCGGCGATGGTGTTCTGGGGGTTGGCGCAGGCGGTTCATCCCCGCGTGTGTGGGGAATACACGTACCGCCGTGGTCCCACCCCCGGCCCAATCGGTTCATCCCCGCGTGTGTGGGGAATACGCACCGGGGATTTGCCCGGCGCGGCACGCGGACGGTTCATCCCCGCGTGTGTGGGGAATACGCTCGCCTCACGGCCTCGCCCTCCAGACACCTCGGTTCATCCCCGCGTGTGTGGGGAATACTAAATCTCTAGCCACTCACGCGGCGTGAGTGGCCGGTTCATCCCCGCGTGTGTGGGGAATACGTCATGCGCAAACCCTATGCGGTCAATATAGCCGGTTCATCCCCGCGTGTGTGGGGAATACACTTGATTCTAACAACAAATTCAGCCACTCACCCCGTCTGAAGTGTCCGAATCCCGAGCTGATAGGTTGGGATTATCTTTTTCAAGGTTCTCGGTCGCCTTAGACTTTTTCCGTTTGGCATGGATGCGCTGCCATTCGGCATTTTGTACTGCGACCAGTGTTAGGCCCTCAAAGTCTACCAGTTTGCGGGTGGTGTCGCCGTGCGTCCGTACCACAAAACCCTGTTCGTTGTTGTAGCGGTACATCATGCATACCCGACCTGCGGTTTTCTTCTCTACGCATTTTTGCCACAGAAGGTCGCGCACCAGAGCCGACAAACTGCCCACAAAAACTCCCGTGCTAACCTCGAGCATCCACCTGCTTAGCTCTCCACGCAAACGCTTGGGTACGTTTTCGAGCACAATCACCACCATAGCTCAGTCTTGTTCTTCTGAACCGTAAGCTGTGCCCCCTGGTACGCTGCCTTCCGGATCCCAAAGTTCGCCCGGTAGGGCCGGATCGGCAGCGTAGGGGTCGGGAAGCTCGAGGGCATCGAATAGGCGGTGCAGGTCGTCCACTACACGATCCAATAGTTTGATGCGCTTGAGGTGATCGCGCAGGGCATGGCGCACACGTCGCTCTACAGCCTGCTCCGACTCGGCCACCACCGTAAAAGCTGTGGGTACCAGGGTTTCGGCCTTGTAGAGGTCGGCAATGTCGTACACAAAGGAAAGCTGTTTGCCAGTGTGGATGAAGCCCAGCGCAGGGCTGTATCCTGCTGAAACTATGGCGGCGTGGCATAGCCCGTAGAGGCAAGCAGCCCCGGCAGAAAGGGCGCGGTTGATGGGGTCGGCATCGGCCCAGTTGCCCCGGTTGTAGTTGCGGCCCTTCCAGGGCACGCCCGTTTCTCGGCTCCAGCGGGCGTAGGTATCGCGCACGCGCACCCCTTCGCGGCCCCGAATCTGCTCCAGGGTTAGGTCGGCAGGTAGCCCTTCGGGAAAGCGCATGCGGTACATACGCTTAACTACCTCCAGATGCGCTTTCGGGTCGGCCCAGGCTTGCACCTGGCGCATCAGGTGGGCGCTGCTGCGGGTTTCGCCCATGCCGCTGGCGTAGAACCGCACCATCTCCTCGCCCACCCAGAACACCGAACAGCCGTTGTTGGCGAGCTGGCGGATAGCAGCATGGGTAACGGAAGTGCCCGGCCCCAGTAGCAGAACCCCCAGGGCCGCGGCCGGGATGGAGACCACCCCCTCTTGCGTGTAGAAAGCTACGGCCTGGTCTTGCTGCTCGAGGCGGCCATGCTCGAGGTACAGGTACGAAAGCCCGTCGCGGAACTTGGGCAGTTCCTGGAGGTTGCGGGTTTCGTAATTCATGCCCTACCCTTTGGCAATGGAGAGCAGGCCAAAGCCCAGGGCCTTCGCGTGACCAAGGCCCGCAGCAAGGGTGCGCTTGAACGTCTCGAGGTCTGTAATCTTTAGATGACCCTCGTATAGCACCGACTGAAGGGTGATTTTGCTCGAGCTATCATGCTTATAAAGCGTGAGTTTCTCGTTCTGGACAACCATAAAGTCCATAAGCTTGAAACCTGATTTTTCGGCTTGACGCTCGAGCCAGCCCGGTTTCCAAACGCCTTCGATTTCTTCACCAACCAAGTCCTCGAGTTTGTATAGCCCATAGCGCTTCTTCTTGGGTTTGCCGTTTTTGTCCAAGCTGCCGTCTTTTGCCTGGGTGGTGATGGTCGGGTTGCACTTCAAGCGAAAGCGCAGGACTTGACCGAGCTGGAGGTGCTCGAGGGGGAGTTGCCCGGTCTTCGGCGGCTCCTGGAAGTAGCCGGGGAAGCGTTGAGCAAGTTTGTCCCAATCGGGTTCAGTGGCGCTCTGCACCAGCACCACCGGGTTCTTACCCTCCTCGAGCCGCCACAGAAAGCGGGGTGGGGTCTGGTCTTCGGCGGCAAAGGCCCGGCACAGGGTGGCGTGGAGTTCGTAGGGGTTGGCGAGGTCGGTGCGGGCTTGTTTGGAGCGGGGGTCAAGCTGGAGTCGGCTCAGGTACACGAAACTCCTCCCAGGACTTGGACTCAACGAACCGTGCGCCAAAGCGCCTCTTTGCAAAGCTCGAGATGGGGTTGTCCATACGGAGTGAACCCCGATCAGCCTCGAGAACAATTCGGGTGGGCTCGGTAGAAGTGAGGGGTGGGTAGTTCCTTAGGGCCTCTTCAAGCCCTGAGTCTTTCAGTCCGTCCTCGAGCCACACCGGCTGCGAGGGTACAAAAGACTTGCGCCCAAAGCTAAGGGGCCAAACCGGATTCTTGAGCGCGGCCTGGATGCCCTCGAGTCGAGCCCGGTCTGAACTCTCCAGACCCACCAGAAACACCGCATCTGCAAGATAGTAGCGATTGGACACAGCGGTGTCCTGAACTCCCTTGCCATGAGCCCGGATGGTGTGGTAGTCGCGCCGGAGAATGCCCTCCCGATCCACCCGCACCCCCATCCGCATGGCGGCCAGCTTGAGCACCGGTTCTTCCTCCTCACGATCCACCCCTAACGCGGCGCAGATCAGCCCAATCACCCCGCTCTTGGAGGGTTCCAATTCTGTATCGCGCTCGTCGAAGCGTGATTTAGTGCCCCACGACTGCATGGGGGCGGCAAAGCGCATGAGCAAGGTGTGTCTCATGGCTCAGGCCTCCAGGCTCAGCGCCTTTTTGACTTGGTCGAGGGTGTTTTTAACCAGGGTCTCCACATTGTCAACCGCTGCGTTTTCCAGGGCACCCTCTAGCTTGGCCGCGGTGCGATTGATCACATAGTGCATGCCTCCCTGACCGAAGATCTGCTCGAGCTCGTTCCACTCTTTGACCAGAGCCTGGGCGGAGGCATCTAACCAGCCGTTTTGAGAAGCCTTTACTGGCTTCTCGAAGGCATTGGCGAGGCTGCGTGGGCTCGCATTGGTGCGTACAGTGAAGCCGATAAAGCTGGGAAGCTGATGGGCTGCGAAAGAGTTCTGCTTGCCGCAGGGCAGGGCGTAGATGGAGGAGCGCAGGAAGGCCTCGAGGCCCTTGAGCATCAGCTCATTGTCGCCCTGAAGGTTGGTGCGGAACTTCTCGAGATCCACCACTGCGTAGCGGTAGTAGCAGGCGCTGTTGAACTCCACCGTGCCCAGCATGTCCGCACCCGCGTTGTCGTCGGGCTTGAGGTCGTCTACCGCCGTGTAGAAATCCTCATCGTGCTCGACCCTGTGCGTTGAGATGGCGTGGGCTACCTGGCAAGCGGCGTACTGGTTCTTCTCGGGTAGGTCGGCCAGCATCCGCCCGAAGAGGGCTATGTCCACCGCCTTGCCTCCATCCATGACCTTCTCGAGGTCCTTCACCAGCTTCTCGGGCACGGCCTCCTTGGCAGCCTTTTTGTCTTTTTTCTCTTTCTTCTTGCCAGACTCCTCGTTCTTGCCAGACTCCTCGGCGGTGATGGCTTCCTCGAGAGCCTGCCAGTTCTCGTTTATAAGTTCAGCAATCTTCTTAATCTCTGCCGCCCCAAGATAGACCAAATACTGGGTCTTGTTGTTAGCCTCCTCCACCTTGAGCTTCACCCCGCCCAAGGCTAGGTTCACAACCTTCACGGCGGTGTCCCTGTGGTGGCCCCTGGCCACTAGCAGCTCTGCTAACCTCTCGGTAAGGCGCTTGGTGCGCACTGCTAGATGCTCCTCGGGGATCAGCTTCTGCTCACGAAAGTACATCCGCATGGCCCGTTTGAGCGACTGGCTCGAGATGCGCCCCCGTTTTACCCCGCCGAAATAAGCGTCCTTGGGGCTGCCGGTGTCGTCGCGGTTGAGGTTCGAGGGGGCGAAGTTTTGCAGAAGGTGGATCTCGAGTAAAGCTTTCATTCGTTACCTCCGGTGAGTTGGGGTTCGGGTGTGGATTCTTGGGGTTGGGTTTCCCGTTCGGCTCTCTGGTAAAAACTTCTGGCCCATCGGTGCTGAACCCTCCGCTGCTCCGAACGCCAGTAGCCTAGGTCGTCGAGCAGTTGCTCCCAGCCGATGGGGATGTCGTTAGACTTGAGCAGGGTGACGGTCTGGCGCAGCCGACTGGGCAGTTGTTCATGGTCTGCGTCGAGCAGGCGGATAAACCGGCGTTCGATGCTGGGGCTCCTCTCCTTGAGCACGTACAGCCGGGCCATGCTCTCGCCCAGGTTCTGCTCGAGGGGCTTTCGTGCGGAACCGCTGGGCTCGAGTGGCCGTTCAACGTAGGCGAACAGACCTGCCACCAGGTAGTACATCTGCCGCACCCATGATGGGGTGTCGCCCAAAGTGAAGGGTTCCACGTAGGGGATGGCGCCAATGTAATGCCCTGGCTCATCGCGCAGGCTGCGCCGCAGATGAGCGAAGGCCTTACGATCCAGTTTCCATAGGAACCCTATGAAGTTGACTGCTTTTTCGGTCATACAGCCTCCTTGGCCTCCTTGAGTTGTTGCAATATCGGGTTCTGAGCCTCTCGCAGAATTTGCTCAGAGACGTATAGCGCTTTCAATGCCGAGGCATCATCACCGACAGCTAGCTGGGTGAGATTCCAGGCGTGATTTGAAGCCTCTATCAACTGCTTCAGCCAGAAAACTCGTACGGATTGCCATTGGTAGTCCTTGGTGAGGCGAAGGAGTAGCTTGGGGAAAACGCTATCTAGTTTTGACCAGTAGGCCATTTTGCCTGGGTAGGTTTCTGCCCTTTTATTAATAGCTGCTCTGTCCTCATCAGACAATTTCCTTTCTGACCGAACAGTGACTAACCGTGCCAGTTGCCAGATGGCCCGGTCCAGGGCTGTACCTAAATCCTCAGCTTGCTTTAGGGCCTCCTCGAGGCTGCTGTAGACCTCACTTGTTCTGTCTGCGCTGATTGCTTCTGGCAAGGTGTAAAACTCCTGACGCGCAAAATCTATTTTTGCCTCTTGCGTGGGGTTCGCTATCCCGTAAATGCCCAAAGTAATCGGCGAGGCATCGTTATATAGTCGGGAAGAGATTGAAATTACTCTAGGAGGTCGCCGATCATTGGAATCTTCAGGGGTGAAAAGTGAGTGAAAGTCGCGCCAGAACTGCCGCCCCTTTACGAAACCTGTAAAGCGGTATTTATCCTTGTTTTCCCCAGACTTAATTAGCTGAGTACCTACCATGGGGTCGTAATATTTTTCCGGTGTAATCCCAGGAGACAGACCCGACGCAAAGTAGATCTTGCTCACACGCAGTTCTCCCCCCGCCAGCTCGGGGATTAGCTTTACCGATCTACTCATCCAGGTATAGGCCTGCACACAGCCCATTACCTCAACTACTTTGTCACCCTGGGTCTTCAAGTAAGCAATGTTTATGGCCGGGTTCGACTCCCAGAACGGAATATCGTTCTCCAGAAGTGCATAGTTGTTGGGATCTAAGCAATAGCAAAAGGTTTCCAGTAAGTTTTGTCCGTGAGGGATAACGAAGATGGCGTTGGGAGATGGTGCTCGTTTGGCAGAGTATTGAAATGTTCTGCCACCCCTAAGCCCTCCTAATGCAAATGTTTGTAGGGCCAGAAGCAGGCGTGCGGCGGTAGGAGCATCTATCGGCTCGGCCACCTTATTCTCATGATTGAAAATCGGTGCTGCCTGGCCGCCGTCCCTAATTTCTGGTGACAACTCAATCCAGGACTTTGGTTCGATAGGCTTCGACTTGCCGTGGTTGACAAAATCGGCTCGGTCTAGATCGGGAACTTGAAAGAACGGTCTCTTAGTGTCAAACAGGTCAAAGTGTGATTTCCACTGGTTGAGGTACATCTGAATAAGATCTTGTGGAAACTGACCGCACTTGATCCACTTCAGGTTGTCCTCCAAGGTCTTGGGGCCCTGTAACGCCCTATACAGCACCGCCAAAAGCAGCCGGTGCAGTGCCACCAGCACCAGCGGCGAGGCATCCTCGAGCCGCTCAATCTTCTGCGCACAAAGCAGGGTTTGCTCAAGGGAGAACAGCTCGAGCCGCCCGCCTATCCGAACCGGAATCCAGGGCTCACTTACCAGGTTAAAGGAGTACATTGGCACATTACCTCCGTTGGTTTATGGGGCCTCGAGTTTTCGATAGACCACACCCAGCTTTTCATCAAGGGTCACCTCAGTTTTGTCAATAACCACTTTGCCCTCAGGGTTCAAGATCAGCGGCACACAGTTGCGCAACAGCGCATCCTCCTTCCAGGACTTGAAGCACCTATCTATACCCTGAGCCTGGTTGTGCTGCTCGAGGGCGCTTGGAACCCAGCGCTTGGGGTTGTTGTTTCCTACCACTGAGATACGGCTCAGCCGCACCGCCCGCATGAAAGTTTGGGCAGGCTGCTTGGGGTCGTAGGGGCGGGTTGCACCCCGGTCAAGGTAGTATTGCCCATCGATCTCAAACAGCGGAATTACCAAGACCGAGCCATCACCCTTACGGGTAAGCGCTACCGGCCTGCCGTCGGGCGGATCGTCCTCCTCCCGCGACCGGACGGCCTCACGCAGTTGTAGCTCCCCTTCGTGCAGGTGGCTGATGACCGCTGCTTCACTGTCCTTGCGATCCACTAGGGTCTGCTGGTCGAACTCGGCCTGGTGCTCCGCGACCTTCTGGCGGGCCTCGGGCGATAGCTCCAGGGCCAGCTCTGCCCCGTTGTAAACCTGCTGCACCAGGGGATCTATGTCGGTGGGCAAGGTGAGGTGCGTGCGACCCTTGAGCCCTTCCCAGGTTTTATAAAGGATGAAAGGGGCGTAGACCTTGTCCCAGTAGTGGGTACGGAGATCGGGCAGCTCGTCCTGGTGTACCAGCCCGGCAACGTACAGGATGGGCTCGGCAATGGGCCTATTACTGCGCTTGTGCCGCCACAGGCGGCCTGCCCGCTGGAGCAGCAGATCCACCGGGGCCAGGTCGCTCACCATGAGGTCGAAGTCCAGGTCGAGGGACTGCTCGACCACCTGGGTGGCCACCAGCACGGCTTTTTGGGGGCGCTGGCCGTTCTCTAGTGTCGAGTCCTTGCCGAAGCGGGCCAGCACCTCGTCCTCGAGCCGGGCTCGATCCTCGGCAGGAAAACGGGCGTGGAAGAGCATGGGGTTGAGGCACCCACGCTGCTTCAGTAACTGATACAAAGCCTGCGCCCGGTCTACGGTGTTCACAATGCAGACCGCACAACCACCCTCAGCCAACTTCTCCTCGAGCAGCCTCACGATGGCCTCGAGGCTACTCTCGAGGGGTTCAAGCTTTACTTTGACCTGGCGGCTCCGATCGCCCTTGAAGCGCACGAGCTCGGTCTGGCCACCCGAGACCTTGTAGATGCGCGGGTAGTGGTCGGTGTCTTGGTCTTGGCCACCATAGGCCTCGAGAATCTGCCTGCGCTTTTCTTTGGGCAGGGTGGCGCTCATCAGAATCACGCTCGAGCCCAACGCACGCAGCCAGCACACCAGGGTCAGGATCAGCTCAGAGGTGTAGGTATCGTAGGCATGAACCTCATCAATGATCACCACGCGGTTACCTAGCCCCCACAGCCGTACAAACTGGTGCTTGACGTTAAGGACGGTAAGTAAAGCTTGATCAACGGTACCTACGCCGTACTCCGAGAGCAGCGCCCGCCTCTTGTGGGTGAAGTAGGCTCTGGCCTCGACGTTCTCGAGCAGCTCTTCTTCGCGCTCGGTATTGGGCAGAATTTTGCCCTGCAACTTCTGGTACAGCTCGTTTAGCTGGGTCGCCCCGTGGATCAGTTGCAGGTCGAGCTTTACCTCTCGCCCTTTGCCTTGTTCATTCAGAAAGCGCAAAGCCCGCTCAAACATCTGGTTGCCTGTTGCCATCGTAGGCAGGGCAACGTACAGGCCCCGGTGCCCGATTTGGGCTTGCAGCCGGAGAAAGGCATAGAGCGCGGCCTCGGTTTTGCCCTCGCCCATGGCCGCCTCAATGAGGAGCAGCGTGGGTTGTTGGGTGTTCTTGACCAGTCGCTTGACCCAGAGCTGAAGCGGACGGGGCACAAATACCTTTCCCGATTCGCGACTAAGGTAGTCGAACACCTCCCGAAGCGGTTTGGGTTCCTCGACCAGTGGAACCCGCTTTGTCCAACCCAAGTCCTGTAGACGCTTCCGCGCCAGTTTTTTGCTGGCCTCCCAGTATCCCGGCAGGTCGTCCTCAAAGCCGTCAAATTTCAAATCCGGGTAGAAGCTCGAACCGATCCAGTCGGCAAAGCTCGTGAGCCCTGCCAGTCGCATGAAGGCTGCTGGGCTGAGGCTTTGCACAGTCGGAAGAGCCGAAGCACCCAGAGTACAGAACACCTCCTCGACGAGAATCTGTCGGACTTCCTCCCAGATATTTTTCCCCTGCTCATGGGGGTAGCAGGCTTTTTGCAGCGATTCAGCCCGGAAGCCGTGGTGGCAGCCCAATGCGTCTCCAATTCCCCCCGAGCCACCAACCCCGTTCACTAATGATCGAGGAAAGCCGCGCTTTTGCAATAAATCCGGTAGAACCGCTTGGCTAATGACTGCGTGGGGCACGTACTTCGGGTAGGTGGGAGGCTTGCTTTTGCTCTTGCGCCAATCGAACGCGGGCTCGATACATACCAGGCGGTTTAGGCCTGGCTCCCATAGTTGTTGAAAGGCAGGGCTAGCCTTGCCGATGTCGTGAAGCGCAATCAAAGCCAGAAGCAGCGGCTGAGCCTGCTCAGGCAGTAAACCAAAATCTTCAGCATAGCGCTGGAGGGTGGATTCGGGCTCGAGTTCAAGGATTGCTTCAGCGCAAGCCGCAACGTCAAGCATGTGGGCAATCAACGGGTGGCCTTTGCAATCCTCCTTGCTGCTTTTCGCCCAAAGTGCTTTTGCCGCCTTGCTCAGTTCCTTCATAGCCTCAGTATCCATCGTGACTGCGTCAGATTCTGTCGCACATAACCGCCACCTGCCGCGCCTCCTCGAGCCACCTCTGTCTCAAACCCTCCGGCTCCAAGACCTCGACCCTGGGCCCCCAGCTCTGCACCCAGGAGAGCAGCTCTAGTGGGAAGTTGTCGCCCGTGGTGCCCACGGTAATACAAACCTCGAGGCCCCCGCCCGGGAGCCTCGAGGCAATACGCAGGTTAGGGTAGCCGCCCTCCAGGATGCGGTAGGCGGCCTCGGGGCGGAAGCGCAGCCGGACTTCCACCGGCGCTCCGCCACTGCTCCCGACCACCCCCCAGGCATTGGAGAGGTAGTGTCGGGGGTCGAAATCTTTGGGGATGGTATAGGCCCCTGGTTCCCCTACCAGCCGCACGCGGCGCATCCGGCTCAGCTTGTAGGTGCGCAGGGCCCGGCGGTTGCGTTCGTAGCCGATGACGTACATGCCCAGGTTGGTGCGGGCAATCTCCAGAAAGTAGACCTCCAGCACGTTCTTGCGCGGCCTGCCCGAGCCGCCGGGCTTGAGGTAGTCGAACTCGATCAGCTGGCGCTTGAACCAGGCCTCGGCCACCATGGCCATAGCAAAACCCTCGTCCTGGTGTTGGAGGGTGCGGTGCTCGAGATCCTCGGTGCTTTTGAGGGCCAGCTCCTGGGCCGGCGAGGGCAGCCGCCGGGCCAGTTTCTTGAGGGCCGAAAGGTAGGTGGGCTCGTAGCCGGGGGTGTGGTGGTAGAGCATCCGCAGGGCACTGTGCGTGACCAGGGCTTCCACCGGGCTCAGCTCCTGGCTTTGCAGCAACTGATACTGGGGCGAACGGCCCTCTTTGGCCACCTCGATGGCTTGCAAGTCCTCGAGTAAGCGCAGGGCCGTGCGCTTGTCCACCCCCAGCACCTGGGCCAGCTCCCGGGCCGTGTAGGGCTTGGTCGAAAGCAGGTCTCGAGCTTCCAGCAAGCGCAGCGACTTCTTATGATCGGCACTCACCCGACGTGGTTCACGACTCATACAGCTTCATTTGGAAGTTTAGTAATGCAGCGTCGAAAAGATGTCGAAATTACAAAAACCGGCCGTTTTTACTTAGGAATATTGACATCTCTTCACTCAAGGTGAAATAGCTGGCCGGTCACCAGGACAACTCCTCGCGGCGGGCCTGAACCCAGTTGCTGTAGATTCCTTCCAGGAACTGGCCTCTTCTCTTGCCGGGCTTCTGTAATTCGTAGCGCCAGCGGGCCTGCGGGTCTAGGCGGTAGGTTCCATTGGCGGCTTTCACGCTGCCCTCCCACCCCAGCGCTTCGCGCAATCGCTCAAGGTGCGGCCAGATGGCCTGACCAGCTTGCCGCCGGTTGGATTTTTCGGGGTAGAGCTGCTCGGCCAGCTGATCGAGGGTGGCCTCTCCCCCATGCTCCAGCAGCAACACCAGAACCTCCGCTGCCCGGCTGGTGGGGGCCAGGGGAATCTCCCGCCCGTTAACCTTCACCCGCAAAAGGCCATAGGCGCGAACCTCGACTAGCGGGGGTTTGGCTTTTGATCTGGGTAGAGCAGGATACCCACGACGTTTGGCCTCCGCAAATAGTGCGGGTAAGCAGTAACGTTCTTCTTGCAACCAGGGTTGGCGCCAATCCAGGGACTTCAGGATGGCCTCGAGGGTCGCTGTCTGCCCCTGCTGCCGGGCCAGCTCAGCCCGCGCAAGCTGGGCCTTCACCGCATCGCGCCCGGCGATTTGCAGGGCCTGGCTCAGCGCGGCCTCGGCCCCGCCGGGGTTGCCCAGCATCAGGTAGGTGATGGCGATGTCCACGTACAGCGTATCGGCAGGCTCGGCAGCGTGGGCTTTCCAAAAGCAGCCCATGGCTTCGGCTGGTCGACCACTCAAGCGGTAGGCATAGCCCATGCCCCAGTAGGCTTCTTGCAGGTCGTCGGGCTCAGAGGCCACCCTGGCAGCCTGCTGGTAGCTAAACAGGGCCCGCTCCCATTCCCCCAGCACCCGGCGCACCGCCCCCAGGCCGCACAGGGCTCTGGCACGGAACTCCTCCGCTTCTTTATGTTTGCTCAGTTCTACGGCTTGCAGCAGGTGCCGTTCGGCCTCGGTGGGTTGGGTATGCAGTACGGTGATGCCCAGGCTGTGGTGCAGCCAGGCCAGGTAGTAGGGGTCGTGGGTGAGGTGGGCCAGTGCTTCGGCCCACAGGCTCCGGGCCAGACCCACCTCACCCAAACGGAAATGATGGTTGCCCCAGTCCATCAAGCAGCGGCCTAAAGCGCCCCCACGCAAGGCTTGCCGGGCCTGGGTAAAAACCTCCGCCCAGCCGGGCTGGTTCAAATAGGCCAGGGCATCGGCTTGGAAACGCAGCCACAATCCCCGATCCTCTGGATCCAAATCGCTTTCAATGGCCTGCAAAAGCGCCAGCGCCTCCGTGGTTCGCCGGGTACGCAAAAGGGCCCAACTGCGAAACAGTTGCACCCTGGCCTGGGCGGGCTGGGGCAGATGGAGGGAGTCGGTGAGATCGAGCAGGGTCTGGTGCATTCGAGCGCTGCAAAGGGTACGTGCATACAGGGCCGCCACCTCGGGGTGCTGCCTTAGAAAGTCGGTCGGCAACAGCGCAAAAGCCTCTTCCACCAGGTTTTTCGCAGCCGCGTAGCCATCGGCCCCGCGCACCATACGCGCCAACACCTGGGCCAAGCTGGCTGGGTGGTGCTCGAGCAAGGCGCCTATGCTGGTTCGAAGGTTCTGGACGTCTTTGCTGTGCACGCGCTCATAATAAAAAATTCGGGGAAGCCCTATGGCCTACCTGTGGATTTTTCACCGGTTTGGACTGCGAGTCTTTATTGGATGCATGTCGTTTGTCGGGGCTCCCGCGGTAAGCATGAGCACGTACTGAATACAGCGTCGTATAGATACCCATACACTTCGATGGTTTTCATGAGCTATAGCCCTAAAACCCCCTCCCTACCACGTAGGGAGGGCGGGGGAGGGTATTGGACAAGGCCCTGAATCTGGAAGCTGCATGAAGGTACAGGTCGGCAACCCCACCTGACCTCCCCTACGACATAGGGGAGCAACGAAAAGACGTCCGCTTCGGCTTCTGCCAGAGAACACAGCATGGGCCGTGGCATAGCCGTGCAGCTCAACCGAAATGGACACATCTGTAAAAGTATTTGTACGGCTGTGTACTGAAGGTAGTGACTGGCTTAACCTGCATATGGCCCCTTAACAAGCTTACTGTGGAGTGGCTTAGCCACCGGTGCAGCACTTGGGTCCATCCCCTGCTATAACAGGGGCCGACTGCACAAGCGTTCCAAAGCCTGGTTGTACTGCCAGGGTCAACAGGGCCAGCCATAATACAATTCCGCCTTTCAACCAGCCAGAGGTCTTTTTGTCGATGCCAACAGGGGTGCTTGGGATGCGGTGGTTGTTTTCCACGCCCGACAGTGTGGGGCTCGAGCGCGACAATACTTGTCGTGAATTTTTCCGAGGGGTGGATATTGATGCAGAGCGACGAGTATGGCTGCTCGAGGATAGGTTTGAAACCCTTGCACCATACTGATAAGAAAAGACTTCCGGCGAAAGTCGTGTTTCTGTCCTTAACTCCTCCCCCTGGATGGGGGGTGGGTAAAGGTGAAGTGAAAGCAGCCTGCTCACGGCTATGAACGGCCGCCCTTCGTTGCACAACGCAGCGCCCGGCTGGCTTACCCTCGATCTCCCGCCATGCAGGCAGAAAACTACTTTCGCAAGAAAGAGCAAGGACAAAGCAGCGACAGGCGCCGCCAAACCTGCGACCCTGTGCGGGCCTCTTTACGACGCCGCCTTCGGCGCAGCTACGGGCGCACCACCTGCAACGCCTCCACCCGCTTGGCCCCCCGGTATACGCGCTTGTAGTAGGGGCTGTCCAGGCTTTCGATCACCACGCGGCTGCCATAGCTGTTGGCATGGGCAAACACCCCCCGGCCCAGGTAGATGCCCACGTGGTCAATCTGGCGGCCCCCAAAGCTGAAAAACACCAGATCCCCCTGGCGCATGGCCCCTTGCACGGTGGTGAGGGTTACCCATTGTTCGCGGCTGGTGCGGGGCACCTTGATGCCCACCTCGGCATAGACCTGCTGGACAAACGCCGAACAATCCACCGCGCGGTCGGAGTTGGCCCCAAACACGTAGGGCAGCCCCAGGTATTTGAGCACCACCAGGATCAGGGGATGAGTGGGGTCGTAGTCGGTGTCGGCAGGCTGGCTGGGCTGGGGCTGCGGGGCCGGTTCGGGGGCCGGTTGGGGTGGGGTGGGACTCGGCAGCGGGGTCGAGTTCACCAGGTTGGCCGAGGAGCCTGGGGGTGGGGCGGGGTTGGGGCTAGCGGGGGACGGGTTGGATGCAGAGGGGTTTGCAGGAGGGTTGCTGGGGGCCGCCACACTCACCTGGGGAATCCGGAGCACCTGCCCCAGCGATAGGGTGGTGCCCTCGAGGTTGTTTTCTTGCTGGATGGCCTGCACCGAAGAGCCATAGTGGCGGGCGATGGAAAACAGCGTATCGCCGCGCTGCACGGTGTGCTGTACCACCCGGGGTGGCAGTTGCAGCACCTGCCCCACGCTCAGGGTGGCATCGCTCAGGCTGTTGAGCCGCATCAGAATTTCCACGGTGGTATCGTGGCGTTTGGCAATCGAGAACAAGGTGTCGCCGCGCTGCACCGTATAGGTGGGTGCGCTCTGGGCCAGCGCTATTGCAACAAGCCAGGGCCACACAGCATTTAGGCGCATACCAACGTAAGTATACGCGCAAATGCCATAATTTTGCGTTCATTTAGCCATTATTTCGCTTTCATAAAATGCGGGTTGGGTAGATGGTGTACTGGGCTCGAGGCCATGAAACTCCGTCAGAAACTACGATTGTTACAACGACCCCCATGCGCCTCGCAGAAACTTTGGCTTTCGGCCCTGGGTGTTGCCGGGTGTGGATTCATCAAAGTTGAGTGCTCTGATGAAATTGGAACCACATGCTTGCTGCGACTTCCATCCTGCAGCTCGTTTGATTTGCGCCCCGGCTTGGGCTGGCGTTCGGCCCAGGCAGGAAGTCCGAAACATGAAATGGGTGATAAAGTTCCCAATTCCGCTTATAGGCTGACTAAGCTGGGCCTTCACGTTGGCTGCGTAGCGTAGGGGACGAGGCCAAGACCCTCTTGGCTTTTCAAAGTTTGGCTCAAAAAGGAGGTTTTCATGCAAAAAAGCCGACTCGCCATTTTTACCCTTGTAATGAGCGCATTCTTTGGTGTGTTTGCAAACGCTCAGACCCAGTTTCGGGATATCCCTGCGGGGCACTGGGCCCGCCAGGCCGTGGAATTTGCCGTGCAGTGCGGTTTGATTGAGGGTTTCCCGGATGGCACCTTCCGGGGCAACCAGAACCTGACCCGCTACCAGGCCGCCCTGATTTTCTTCCGCCTCTACCAGACCAACCGCCTCGAGACCACCCGGCCCGAGTGCCGCCTGGCCGTTGAGCGGGGCGCCCAGGAAGTAGCGCCCGAGCTAGAGCAGCTCCGGCAGCGCTTTGCCGCTTTGGAGCGCACCAGCCAGGATCAGGCCGGTAAGCTGGCCGCCCTCGAGGCCGAGGTCAAGCGGGCCATCGAGACCAGCCAACGGGCGGCAGCCCTCGAGCAGCGCCTGGCGGCCCTCGAGCAGCAGGTTCAGCGGCTGGCCCAGGCCCCGCAACCAGCCCAACCCACCCAGCCAGCAGGCCCCACCCCGGCGGAACTTCAGGCCCGCATCGCGGCCCTCGAGCAGCAGGTTCAGCGTCTGAGCCAGGCCCCGGCAGCGCCTACCGCGCCGGTGGATGCGGTCGCCCTCGAGCGCCGCATCGCCACGCTGGAAGAGCAGATTCGCAACCGTCCCGATGCCGCCCGCGTGGCGGCGCTGGAAGAGCAGGTGCGCGGCCTCAGCAATCAGGTCACCACCCTGCAAGGCCAGGTGGGCGAGCTGCGCCAGCAGGCCCAGCAACCCGCACCCCAGCCCCAGCCTCAACCGCAGCCACAGCCCGAAGTACGGCCTGCACCGCCGGTCACGCCCCCCGCACCCCCGGCGCGTAACTTCTACCTGGGCGCTGGCGCCGCACTGGGCGTCATCCCCCAACCTGCGGGCGGCATCTTCAGCAGCAACAACCTGGCCATCAGTGGGATGGTGGGTGCACGCGAGGTCTTCCTGGGCTTCGGTCTGCGGGCCGGCCTGGACTACAACCTGGGCACCCAGGCCCTGGGCCTCGAAGCCTACCTGACCCGCCACTTTGGGAGCGGCCTCTTGAGCCCCTACCTGGGCGTGGGCGCCCGCTTCCTGCCCGCCCTGGCCAACCCCATCTACGGCAGCGCCGCCGTGGGGCTCGATCTCAACCTGTTTGGCCCGCTGGGCCTGTTTGTGGAAGGCAACCCCCGCTTCGAGCAGGGAGGTAACTTTGGCCTGGGAGCCCGTGCAGGCTTGAAGCTTAACTTCTAAACTCTCCTTGATCATCAGGAGCCCTCATTTCGAGGGCTCCTCCTTTTTTCCAAGAGCGACAAGGCCTGTGCTGCCAAATCCAGGGCGGTTTGCGGTTTGGATCCGAGGGATACGAGAATAGCAAACCGCTTCCCAGACGATGCCATCCACCCAGGCAGCAACCGTCTGGTCTGGGACAAAGGATTCTTAACCCGGAGAGCTTCATCTTTGTGAAGAGCGCTCTAATACCAAATCTGCTTAGAAGTGACCCAAAAGCGATATACAAGTCCCTCGGACGCGCCCCCTGGCGCGGCAAGTGAGGGGCGCGTTTAGCGCCGCTCACGCGCAGAGCTGGTATAAGAACCGCTTCAGGAAAGTTGGCGTAGCTGGGCAGCAATCCGCACCGAGGCGTTGGAGGCCCCAAAGCCATCGTAGTCGCGCCGCTCCACGATCTCGAAGAAAAAGCGTCCGGCAAAGGCGTCTGTGTAGGCCTGGAAGAACTCACCCTCCTCGCTCTGCTCGTAGAGGAGGTTGTGCTGCTGGAGAGCCTCGAGCAGGCTCTTATCCAGCCCGTAGCGGGCCTCCAGGTCGAGGTAATAGGTCTCGGGAATGGGCAGAAGCGCCACGCCTGCTTTTTCCAGGGCCTTTAGCGCGGCGAAGATATCCGGGGTCTCTAAAGCGATGTGCTGCACCCCGCCACCGTAGTAGGCGTTCAGGAAGCGGGAGGCCAGGGTTTCGGTGTGCTGGGAAGCGTTGAGCACCAGCCGCAGGGTGCGCTCGGGGTTCTGCAAGGCCTGGCTTTCGATGAGGCCCTTGGGGTCGGGGATCTCGGTGAGGTCGCTGGCCGAAAGGCCCAGCACGGTGCGGTAGAAGAGCCGCCAGGAGAGAAGCTGGGCGGGGGGCATGACCTGGGCGATGTGGTCAATGCGGGTAAGGTGGGGCCGGACGGGGGGTGGGTGGAGCGGTCTCAGGGTCTCTGTCCAGGGGGTGCCGGGCTCGAGCAGATAAAGCAGGCTGCCCTCGAGCCCCCCCAGGGCCGGCAAGGGCCAGTCGGCGGGCTCCAGGAGGGGGGCGCGGTAGGCCCGGGCGCGGGCCAGGGCCTGGGAGAGGTCGGTCACCTCGAGGCCGATGGCACACACCGAGGGCCCGTGCAGCAGGTGATAGGCGTGGGCGAAGCCCTCGGCATCAGCGTTGACCAGGAAGCGGGCCTGCCCCTGCTGCCATAGGCGAACCTGGCGGGTGGGGTGGGCGTGGGTGCAGGCAAAGCCCAGCCGCCCGAGCAGGTCTTCTAACTCGGCGGCCTCCCCTTCGCTCAGGGCAAACTCCACAAATCCCACCCCCAGGTTTGCGGGTGGGGGCGGCAGGGTTTGGGGCTCGCGCAGCTCTTGCAGGTAGATGAGTGAGCGGTAGCCGTCCTGGGCTACCTCGCGCGGGGAGGCCGAGCGGAACTGGTCGTTGAAGATCTCCAGTGAGACAAAGCCCTGGTAGCGGGCGTCCTCCAGGGCCTGCATGAAGCTTTGTAGGGGAAGCTGGCCCTGTCCCGGCAGGTTGCGGAAGTGGCGGCTCCAGGGCAACAGGCCCATCTCCAGCCGGGGCGCGTCAGCTACCTGTACCAGGAAGATCTTTTCCGGCGGAATGCGGGGGACGGTGGAGAGGGGCAGGTCTTGGGCCAGGATGTGGAAGCTGTCCAGCACAGCCCCCAGGCTGGGGTGGTCGGCCCGGCGCACCACCTCCCAGGCGTCGCGGTAGTCGTGGATGTGCCGTCCCCAGGCCAGGGCCTCGAAGCCTACCCGCATCCCCCGCCGCCGGGCCCGTTCAGCCAGCTCGTAGAGATCTTCGGCAGCCCGCTCGAGGCCCGCCAGGCTTTTGGGCGAAACATTGGAGCAGACCAGTAGAAGGTCGGTGCCCAGGGCCTCCATCAGATCGAACTTGCGCTCAGCCCGCTCGAAGGCCCGGCTGCGTTCGGGCTCGGGCAGGCCCTCGAAGTCGCGGAAGGGTTGGAGGGCCACCAGGGTAAGGCCCAAGCTTCGGATAAACGTGCCGACCGCTTGGGGGGAGCCGTCGAAGGTGAGCAGGTCTTGCTCGAAGAGTTCCACCCCCTCGAAGCCCGCCGCCGCGATGGCCTCGAGCTTGCCCTTCAGATCTCCGCTAAGGGACACTGTAGCAATCGAGGTACGCATCATTCCTCCCACACCAGCACCGCTTTAGCCTGGGACAACCTTCCTTGAAGCAGATCGCTGAAGGTCTCCTGATAACGCGCGAAGGGCCGCACTACCACCAGCTCGTTTGGCAGGTGGGCCACCAGCTCCACGGCCCGGGCGAAGTCGTCGTGGGTGAAGACGTAAGCCCCTTTGAGAGTGATTTCCTGCAACACCACGCGCTGCAGGGGTAAGGGGGCTTCGGTGGCCTCGAGGCCCACCAGCACCACCACCCCGCCGGGTTCCACCGCGCCTGTAGCCAGCTTTACGGTAGAGGCGCTCCCAACGCAGTCCAGCGCCACCGCGAAGCTGCCTTCCGGGGCCTCCAGCACTTCGTCCACAAAGCCCAGCGTGCCCAGCCATTCCCGCCGCAAGGGGTTGCGCTCGGCCACAGAAACCCGCGCTCCCGCCCGGCTCAACAGCCAGGCCGCCAGGGTGCCGATGGCCCCCCCGCCCAGCACCAGCACCCGCCGCCCCAGCACCGCTCCGGCCAGCTCCACGGCCCGCAGCGCCACCGCCAGCGGCTCGCAGAGGGCCCCTTTCCACAAGGGGAGCCCCTCGGGTAAGCGGTAGAGCTGCCGGAGGGGCAGCCGGATCTGCTGGGCAAACCCCCCCGGATGGTGAAAGCCCACGTTGGTGCGCTCCGGGCAGAGGTTGGAGAGCCCCCGCCGGCAGAGGTCGCACTGGCCGCAGGCCACCAATGGGTTCACCGCCACCCCCCGCCCCATCCAGTCCGGCGGGCCTTCCAGTACGGTGGCGGCGATTTCGTGGCCCAGCACCAGCGGTGGACGCCAGCGGGCCCGCATGGCCGGGCTCCCTTTGTAGACACTCAGGTCGCTACCGCAGACTCCGCAGGCCGCCACCTGCAGGAGCACCCCGCCCTCCTCTGGGGGGGGTAGCTCCCGGAGGTTGAGCTGGCCGAAGTCCTCCAGCACCACGGCTCGCATCAGGCACGCTCCTCGGCGGGCAGGCGCAAGGCGGCCCACCAGCCCCGTCTAAGGCCCAGCACCCCGATCACCATGGCCAGGTTCAGGAGAGCCAGCACCAGGGCCAGGGGCCGCTCGAAGAAGCTCCACAGGTTCCAGTGGGTCTTGATCATGCTGACCATAAAGTGCTGCTCGAGCAAAGGCCCCAGCACCATCCCCAGCACCACCAGCCCCAGCGGGAACCCCCCCTGCCGTAGCGCAAAACCCAGAGCGCCCAGAATGGCCAGTAAGAACAGGTCAAAGGGGTTGTTGTTGACGGCGTAGGCCCCCACCATGCACAGCCCCAGCACCGCGCCCATCAGCACCCGCATGGGAATCCGCAGCAGGCTTTGCACGATCAGGGCGCTCAGATAGCCGCCCAGGGGCATCAGCACCGCGCTGACCAGGAAGAAGGCCAGGTAGATCTGCACCACCAGGCTCCCGTGCTTGTTGAAGAGCTCGGGGCCGGGGGTAATGCCCAGAGCCAGAAACATTCCCAGCAAAATGGCGGTCAGGGTATCGCCCGGCAGCCCCAGGGCCATGGCCGGAATCCAGGCCCCGGCCACGGCGGCGTTGTTGGCGCTGGAACCGTCCAGGGCCACCTGCTCCGGGCGGCCCCGTCGCATGCGGCGCAGGTTACTGGAAATCCAGGCGGCAATGTCCGAGCCGGCCCCCGGCAAAAAGCCCACAAACGTGCCCAGCACCGAGGAGCGCAGCAGGGAGAAGCGCTCTTGCCAGCAGAACCGGTTGGCCTCGAGGAAGTACTGATGGAACACAGAACCCCGCCCCAGGCCCTGCGTGTGGGGCGTCGGTTGGTTTCGGTAGAGCAGGTGGTGGAGCACTTCGCTCACCCCGAAGAAGGCGATCAGGGCCACGATGAAGTCCAGACCCCCCAGCAGGCTGGGCTGGCCGAAGGTAAAGCGGGGATGGCCCAAGGCCGGGTCGTAGCCGATGGTGGCCAGAAGCATGCCCAGGCCAAAGGCGATGGCCCCCTTGAGTACCTTGGGCACCGCCAGGATGCCACTCACGATGCCCAGGAGCACCAGCCAGAAGTACTCAAAGGAGGAAAACTGCTTGGCTAGGGCCACCAGCCCGAGCGACCCCACCACCAAGAATCCCAATCCGATCAAACTCCCGATGGCCGAGGGAAAGGCCGAGAGACCCAGAGCAAAGGCCGGGGAGCGCCTTCTGGCCACCTCGTGCAGCTCCTCGGTGTAAGCCGCCGAGGCCGGGGTGCCGGGCATCCGCACCAGCACCGAGCCGATGTCTCCGGCGAAGATGGCCGTAGCGGTGATGCCGATCAAGGCCGCCAGGGCCACCTCGGGCCCCAGAAAGAGCAGCACGGGGATGGCCAGGCTGATGGCCAGGGTGGCGGTGAGGCCGGGAATGGCCCCGAAGACGGCCCCGTACAGCGAGCCCAAGAGCAGGGCCAGGAGGGCTTCCGGGCTCAGGAAGCTCATCCCTGCACCCCCAGAAAGCGCTGGAAGACCAGGTAGACCAGCAGGGCCACCACCCCGCCGGTGAGGAGGGCCGCTCCAGGACGCACCCCTAGCAACAACGCGCCGAACAGGGCGTAGATACCAGCGCTGGGGCTGATCCCTAGCTGTTTCACAAGCCAGGGGGCCAGGGCCAGGCCCAGCAGGGCCAGAAGCACCCGCCCCTCGCCCCCCTGAAGCCCGCCTTTTGCACCGCGCCCTTGCCACAGCAGGCTGAGCCCGCTAGAGAACAGCACCAGCCCCAGGAGGCTCGGAAACAGGGCCGGGCCGGGATAGCCGCCTTCCATTTGGGGCAGGCTCCGGCTCAGGAAGAGGGCCAGAGCGCCCAGGGCCACGGCCAGAAGGGCCGTCATGCGTTCCCAGAGTGGCTGTGTAGGCACGCTCGAGCTCCTTCAGAACTTGAGGTCGAGCTCCTGCACGATCTGCTGCATGGCCCGGGTGCGCTCCTGCAGGAAGGCCAGGCTGGTCTTGCGGTCGAGGTGGTTGATGACCAGATTGGCGTTGTTCATGAAGCGCACGAACTCGGGATCCTGCACCGCTTTGGCAAAGGCTTTGTCGAGGATGTCCACCACCGAGGGCAGGGTGTACTTGGGGGCGGCGGCCATCAGGAAGGAGGCAAAGGTCCAGTCCACGCCCACTTCCTTGAGGGTGGGCACCTCCGGGAAGCTGGGGAAGCGCTTATCGGTCATGAAGGCCAAGAAGCGGGCCTCGCCGGACTTCACCAGAGCGCTGGCCTCGCCGATGGCGGTGAAGGCCACGTTCACACCCCCTGCAATGAGCTCTTGCAGGGCGGCAGCGGCCCCCTGCGAAGGCACCCAGGGCAGGGCGTTTTCCTTGGCCCCGATGGTTTTGAGGAAGCCCAGCCGGGCAAAGTCGTAGGAGCCCCACTTGGCGGTGCCGGAGGCTTTGTACTTACCAGGGTTCTGCTTGATGTCAGCAATCAGCTCCTGCACCGTGCGCCAGGGGGCGTCTTTGCGCACCGTAATGGCCACCGGGTTCAGCACCAGCAGCGAGATGGGGGTGAACTGGTCGGCGTCAATCTTGGTCTGGGCCACCCAGGGGGGCAGGATGACCTCGAGGGTGATGATGCCAATAGTGTAGCCGTCCGGGCGCCCCTGGGCGATGGCCCCGTGCCCCACCGCGCCGCCCCCGCCGGTGCGGTTGACCACCTGGAAGGGCACGTTCAGGGTTTTTTCCAGAATGGGGGCCAGCGCCCGCGCGGTCAGGTCGGTCGAGCCGCCCGCCGACCAGGGCACAACCAGCGTGACGGGGCGTGCCGGATAGCGCTGGGCCAGACCCGGACCGCTCAAAGCCAGTGCCAAAGCCAACACAAACATCCACCAGCGTTTCATGTGCTTCCTCCCTCTAGACCTTCGGTTATGCAAGGTTTGTTTTTTTTTTCACCGAAGTGGGGTTACTATAACCGAGGTCTCAGTAAAATGCAACTGGCATCTCAGTAAGATTTGAGTTAGACTTTGATCGAGGCGCTCCCATGACCCTGATGCCCGAACTCGAGTCCCTTCCACTGCGCGAGCAGGCCTACTGGCGCATCAAGCAGCTTATACTGGATGAGGAAGCACCGGCCAACAGCTTTCTTTCCGAACGGGGGTTGGCCGAGCGGCTGGGAATGAGCAAAACCCCGGTGCGCCTGGCCATCGCCCGCCTCGAGCACGAGGGTTACGTGCGGGTCTCGCCCCAGCAGGGCATCGTGGTGCTGGCCCTGAGCTTCGAGGAGATTCTCGATTATATCGACTTCCGCCTGGCTTTAGAGAGCTTTGTGGTGCGGAATCTGGCTGCTTCGCCGGGCCCCGAGCGAACCGAGGCTCTCAAGGCCCAGCTCGCCGAGCAAGCCCGGGTGGTGCACGACCCCAGCAGCAGCCGCCAGGCCCTGGTGCGGGCGGATATGGCCTTTCACAAGTTTCTGGCTAATTTGCTGGGCAACCGTCCTATTTTGCAGGCTTTAGAGCGCCAGCAAGAGATGCTCTATCGCATCGCCATGCGCATCTTCCAGAGGTATCCCGATCGCCGCGAGCAGAGCTTTGCCGAGCACCGGGCGCTTTGCCGTCTGCTTGCCGAGGGGCGGCAGGCCGAGGCGGTGGCCCTGATCGAGCAGCACATTGTGCGCATCAAGTCCCTTCTGGTGGGCTCGTAGCCTCGGTGGGCGCTGGTGTGGGGGAGAAGGCAGGGGTTTGTTGTGTGCGCTCTACGCACAATGTTCACAAAGCGAACAAACTGTGCTATACTCCCCTCCAACCATGAAGGCCGCAACCCTACTCGAGTCCGACCCCTCCTCCGGCGAAGCGGAAGGCTTTTTTGTGGAGGCCCTGGCGAGGGGGCTATCGGTCATCCGCTGCTTCGACCAGGCCCACGAGCGCCTCACCATCAGCGAAGTAGCCCGCCTCACCGGCCTCACGCGCGCCACCGCCCGGCGGTCTCTTTTGACCCTCTCGGCCCTAGGCTACATGGCCACCGACGGCAAGCAGTTCTGGCTGACCCCCAAAATCCTGAGCCTGGGCCACGCCTACCTGTCCTCTACCCCCCTGCCCCGCCTTTTACAGCCGGTGCTGGAGGAGGTGAGCGGCCAGCTCCACGAGTCCTGCTCGGCCAGCATCCTGGACGGGGAGGAGATTGTCTACATCGCCCGCGCGGCCACCCGGCGGGTGATCTCGGTGGGCCTGGGGGTGGGCAGCCGTCTTCCGGCCTACTGTACCTCGATGGGGCGGGTGCTGCTGGCGGCCCTGGCGCCTGGGGCCCTCGAGGCCTACCTTGCCCGCGCCCGTCTGGAGCCCCTTACCCCCTACACCCTGACCGACCCCACCCGGCTGTGGCAGGAACTGGCCAAGGTGCGGGCCCAGGGGTACGCGCTGGTAGACCAAGAGCTGGAGCTGGGCCTTCGCTCGCTGGCGGTGCCGGTGCAAAACGCCCGCGGCCAGGTGCTCGCGGCCATGAACATCGGGGTGCAGGCCGGTCGGGTGAGCCGGGAGGAGCTTCTGGGCATGTTGCCGGTACTGCGCCAGGCGGCGGCCTCGCTGGTGCCTTTGCTGGGGGTGTAAAGGGATATGACGCGCATTGCCAAGGTCAACGGGCTCGTTTTGCACTACCGGCTCGAGGGCCAGGGGCCTCCGGTGGTCTTCATCAACTCGCTGGGCAGCGACCTGCGCATCTGGGACGCCCAGGCCGAGGGGCTGGCCCCCGATTTCCAGGTGCTGCGCTACGACAAACGCGGCCATGGTCTTTCGGAGGCCCCGCCACCCCCCTACACCCTGGCCGATCACACCCGGGATCTGAAGGCCCTGCTGGACTGTCTGGGCCTCGAGCGGGCCAGCCTGGTGGGCGTCTCGGTGGGGGGGATGATCGCCCTGGACTTTGCCCGCACCCACCCCGAGCGCACCCGGGCGCTGGTCTTGATGGACACCGGGGCCCGCATCGGCAGTGTGGAGAGCTGGAACGAGCGTATAAAGGCCATACAGGAGACCTCCCTGGCCGAGGTGGCCCGGGGGGTGGTTGCCCGCTGGTTCACCCCGCAGTTCTTCAAGGAGCGGCCTGCCGAGGCCCAGGGGTACTACCAGATGCTCGCCCGCACCCCGGTTGAGGGGTACATCGGTACCTGCACAGCCCTGCGGGACGCCGACCTGCGCGGGCAGCTAAGCGGGGTGAAGGCTCCGGCGCTGGTGCTCTGCGGAGCCCAGGATTCTTCCACCCCGCCCACGCTTTCCGAGGCTTTAGCCCAGGAGCTGAAAGCCCCCCTGCGGCTCATCGAGGAGGCTGCCCACCTGCCCTGTATCGAGCAACCGCGGGCGGTGCTCAGCGAGATTCGCGCCTTTTTGGAGGTCTACGGTGGACGATAGCTTTGAACGCGGGCTCGAGATTCGGCGGGCAGTGCTGGGAGCCGATTACGTGGCCCAGGCCCAGGCCCGCACCTCCCCCTTTGACGCCGATTTTCAACGCTTCATCACCGAGTACGCCTGGGGGCAGGTCTGGGGCCGGGAGGGCCTGGAGCGCAAAACCCGGCACCTGCTCACCCTGGCCCTGCTGGCCGCCCTGGGACACGAACACGAGCTGGCCCTGCACCTGCGGGCCACCGCCCACACCGGGGTGAGCCAAGCGGAGGTGTGCGAGGTGTTGATGCAGGTCGCGGTCTACGCCGGGGTACCGGCAGCCAACCGGGCCTTTGCCATCGCCAAGGAGGTCTTCGAGGAGGAAGTATGAGCCATAGCGAGAACCCCAGCCGTGTGCTGGACTGGAGCGTCCAGCCCCCCTACCTCTACAGCCCCTACGTGGCCACCGTGCGCCGGGCCCCCCACCACCCCCTGGTGCCTTTGCCGGCCTCGCTGCTGGAACGCACCGGCCCCGTCTACGGTGAAGGGGATATCGGCCCTCTGGACCACGACCTGACCCAAAACGCTGCCAAGAACGGTGAGCCTTTAGGGGAGCGCATTATCGTGACGGGCCGGGTGCTCGACGAGAGCGGCCGGGGTGTACCGGGGGTTCTGATCGAGATCTGGCAGGCCAACGCTGCCGGGCGCTACGTTCACAAGAACGACCAGCACGACGCCCCCCTCGACCCCAACTTCATGGGAGCCGGCCGCACCCTGACCGACGACCAGGGTTATTACCGCTTCGTCAGCATCAAGCCGGGGGCCTACCCCTGGCGCAACCACCACAACGCCTGGCGGCCCGCACACATTCACTTTTCCCTTATTGGCCGCAACTTCAGTGAGCGGCTGGTGACCCAGATGTACTTTCCCGGCGACCCTTTGCTCAAGTACGACCCCATCTACCAGGGCATCCCCAACATCAAGGCCCGCGAGCGCCTGATCGCCGCTTTTGACCTCGAGACCACCCGTCCCGAGTGGGCCCTGGGCTACCGCTTCGATGTTGTGCTGGCCGGGTACGACCGTACCTACTTCGAGGAGGAGCCCTGATGCGCCCCCAGTCGCCCAGTCAGACCGTGGGGCCCTTCTTCGCCTTTGGCCTGGTGCGCGAAGGGGGGAATGTCCTGGTGAACGAGCAAACCAAAGGCGAGCACATCCTCCTGCGGGGCCAGGTTCTGGACGGCGACGGCGTGCCGGTAGACGATGCGCTGGTAGAGATCTGGCAGGCCGACGCCCAGGGGCGCTTCCGCCACCCGGCCGACCCCAACTACGCCCTGGCCGACCCTCACTTCCGCGGCTTTGGACGTTCGGGCACTGCCGGGGGTGGTTTTTGGTTCCGCACCGTCAAGCCCGGCCCGGTGCCGCCCAGCCCGGTGCCCTGCATCGCGGTGCGGGTTTTTGCCCGGGGGCTGCTTGTTCACGCGGTGAGCCGGATCTACTTCTCCGACCACGACAACGCCCAAGACCCCCTCTTTGCGAGCCTCGAGCCCGCACGCCGTCAGACCCTGGTGGCGGAGCGCCAGGTCACGCCGGCCGGGGTGGTCTACCGCTGGGACATCCGGCTGCAAGGCGAGCAGGAAACGATTTTCTTTGACCTTTAGCCATGCCCTATCTGCCCCAGGAAAGCAAGATTTTTGGCCGGATCTTCGCCGATCCGGCGATGGCCCTGATTTTCTCCGATGAAGAAGGGCTCAGGGCCATGCTCGAGGTCGAGCGGGCCCTGGCCCAAGCCCAGGCCGAGGTGGGGCTGATCCCGGCGGAGGCGGCGGAGGCCATCGGCGGGGCCATTGTGGGTTTTGCGCCCGACTGGGAGGCGCTGGCCCAGGCCACCGAGCGCGACGGCGTGCCGGTGGCCGGGCTGGTTGAGCAGCTTCGCAGAGCCTTGGGCGAGCCCTACGGGCGCTACCTGCACTACGGGGCCACCACCCAGGACATTCTGGACACCGCCCTGGTGCTCCGCCTGCGCGAGGCGCTGGTTCATTTAGAGAGGGGGCTGCACCAGACCTTGAAGAACCTCGCCCTGCTGGCCCGTAAGCACCTGAAGACCCCCATGGCCGGGCGCACCCACGCTCAGCAGGCTTTGCCCATCTCCTTTGGCTTCAAGGTGGCGGGCTGGATGGCCCCTTTGCTGCGCCAACTAGAGCGCCTGGAGGAGTTGCGGCCTCGGCTTTTACTGGTGCAGCTCGGGGGTGCGGTAGGCACCCTGGCCGCCATGGGGGAGGCCGGGCCCGACGTGCAGGTGGCCCTGGCGCGGCGGCTGGGCCTGGGAGCGCCCCCCATGCCCTGGCACACCGCGCGGGACAACCTGGCCGAGCTGGCGGGCTGGCTTTCTATGCTCACCGGGGCGCTGGGCAAGATGGCCCAGGACATTCTCCTTCTGGCTCAGAGCGAGGTGGCCGAGGTGCGCGAGAGTGCCGATCCGGCGCGGGGCGGTTCTTCCACCCTGCCGCAGAAAGGGAACCCGGTGCAAAGCGAGGTGATCGTGGCCTCGGCGCGGGCCAACGCGGCGCTTCTGGCGGCCCTGCACCAGGCCCTGATCGCCGAGCACGAGCGAGCCACCCATGGGATGCAGCTCGAGTGGCTCAGCCTGCCCCAGATGTTCGCCCACGCTGCTACCGCCCTCAAAGAGGCGCGGGCCTTGAGCGAGAGTCTGGTGGTGGACGCGGCCCGCATGCAGGCCAACCTGCGGGCCTCCAGGGGCCTGATGCTGGCCGAGGCCTTGCAGTTTGCCCTGGCCCCCCATCTGGGAATGGAAGCGGCCAAGGCTCTTCTGAAGGAGGCCGCCAGGGAGGCCCTGGCCAGCGGGGCGCACCTGCTCGAGGTGGTGCGCCGTAAGGTAGAGATCCCTCTGGCCTGGGATTCTTTTCGGGAAGAAAACTACCTGGGCTCGAGCCAGCGCTTTGCTGAAGGGGTGCTGGCCTGGGCCGAGATGCAACTCAGGGAGGAAGCTTGAAGAAGGTTCCGCAGATTACCCCCGAAGAGGCCGCCGCTTTGGTCAAGGACGGCGACGTGCTCCTGGTGGGCGGCTTTGGTATGACCGGCAACCCGGTGCACCTTTTGCACGCCCTGGCCGAGCGGCCGGTCAAAAACCTCACCTACGTAGGCAACAACGTGGGCGAGCCGGGCCTGGGTGGGGGCAGGCTGTTGCGCAACGGCCAGATCAAAAAGGCCATCGGCTCTTACTTCACCTCCAACCCCGAGGCGGTGCAGGCCGCTTTGCAGGGCCGGATCGAGGTAGAGCTGCTACCCCAGGGCTCTTTGGCTGAGGCCCTGCGGGCCGGGGGAGCTGGCCTGGGCGGCTTCTATACCCCTACCGCCGCGGGCACCCTGCTGGCCAAGGGCCGGGAGACCCGGGTTATCGGTGGGCGGGAGTACGTCCTGGTGGAGCCCATCCGGGGCAACGTGGCCTTTATCCGGGCCTGGAAGGCCGATACCGCCGGGAATTTGGTCTACCGCATGACCGAGCAGAACTTCAACAAGGCCATGGCCACCGCCGCCGACCTGGTGGTGGCCGAGGTGGAGCAGATCGTGCCGGTAGGGGCGCTCGAGCCCAACCAGATCCACACCCCCGGCTGCTACGTGGACTACCTGGTGGAGGCCAGGATGACCCCGGAGTTCTTGGGCTCCTCGGCCTCGGTGGAGGGCGGCAAAAAGGCCGATCCCAGGCGGCTGGCGATGGCGCGCCGGGCTCTACAGGAGCTGAAGCCGGGTGACGTGGTCAATCTGGGCATCGGCATTCCTACCCTGGTGGCCGACCTGATCACCCCCGAGATGGGAATCATCCTGCACACCGAGAACGGGATGCTGGGGGTGGGCCCGGCCCCCGAGGAGGGGGGGGCCATGGACTACCCGGTCAACGCGGGCAAGATTCCCGTTACCGCCCTGCCCGGGGCCAGTTACTTCGACAGCGCCGACTCCTTCGCTATGATCCGCGGGGGGCATGTGGACGTGGCCATCATGGGCGGCCTCCAGGTGGACGAAGAGGCCAATCTGGCCAACTGGGCCGTGCCCGGCAAGCCCCTTCTGGGGGTGGGGGGGGCCATGGATCTGGCCAGTGGGGCCCGGCGGCTCATCATCACCATGACCCACACCAACCCCGACGGCTCGCCCAAGATTGTACCCCGCTGCGACCTGCCCCTGACCGCCCAGGGGGCGGTGGATCTGGTCATCACCGAGCTGGCGGTCTTCGGTTATCCCGGGGGCCGGCTCACCCTGCTGGAATTGATGCCGGGGGCCACCCTGGAAGAGGTGCGGGCCAGAACCCAGGCCCGGTTTGCGGAAGCCCTGCGGGGCTGAGGCATCCACAACCTCCACCGGGGCAAGGGGAAGGGCCTGGAGCGGTAACAGGCCTGGCCGTGTTTTTTGCCATTGTGGGGGTGCTGGGTTATCGCCTGGCCATCAGCAAAACACCCCGAAGCATTGCCCAGTCGCCAGAGCAGCGCATCCTGGCCCTGGCCAAACAGCTCCAGGGTCGGGTGACCCTGGCCGAAGTGGTGTTGCACTGCCAGCTCGAGGTCGAGCGGGGCCGCAGTTTGCTGAAAGAGATGGTACGCAAGGGGCTGGCCGAGCTCCACCTGAGCGATCAGGGCGACGAGGTGTTCATGTTTGGCGGATTTGCCCCCGAGACCAAGGAAACCGCCAAAGACCCGCTGGATTGAGGAACAACCAGGCCGGTGGCTGATAGCCGAAAGCCCAGGGCTGAAGGCCAAAAGCCTATACGGATCACACTTCAGGTTGACAACGGGACTGGCCTCCATCACCAAGGGCCGGTTTATTTGCCCTTGCAAAAATCTGATGTTTGTATTATGTAATATACATAATCACTGAACCACCTCAGTGAGCACATCCCCTGCACCCCGGAGGTTTCTATGGGCATCCGCTACCTGTTCCTGGACATGAATTCCTACTTTGCCTCGGTGGAGCAACAGCTCAGGCCCGAGCTGCGCGGCAAGCCGGTAGCGGTGGCGCCCATGCTGGCCGAGACCACCTGCTGCATTGCCGCGAGCTACGAGGCCAAGCGCTACGGCATCAAGACCGGGACGCTGGTACAGGATGCCCGGCTTCTGTGCCCTGGGCTCGAGGTGGTCGAGGCCCGCCCCAAGGAGTACATCCGCATCCATCACCAGATTCTGCGGGCGGTAGACACGGTCTTGCCCGTGGAGGCCGTGCTCTCGATTGACGAGCTGGTCTGCAAGCTGATGGGCCGGGAACAGGAGCCCGCCGAGGCCCTGCGACTGGGGGAGCAGGTCAAACAGGCCATCTACCGGCACGTGGGGGAGCAGCTTCGCTGTTCGGTGGGCCTGGGGCCCAATCGGTTTTTGGCCAAGGTGGCCGCCGAGATGCACAAACCCGATGGTCTTACCCTGTTGCGGCTAGCCGACCTGCCCCATCGGCTCTACCCCCTGGCGCTGCGCGACCTGCCCGGCATTGGCCCCTGTATGGAGCAGCGCCTGTTCAAACACGGCGTAACCACAGTGGAGCAGCTCTACCAGCTTTCCGTGTTGCAACTCTCGCAGGTCTGGGGCAGCCGGGTACATGGCTTTGCCTGGTGGCATCGCCTGCGGGGGGCCGACCTGCCCGAAGCCCCCACCAGGCGGCGTAGCCTGAGCCATTCCCACGTGCTGCCACCGGTGTTTCGCAGCGAGGCCGGGGCTCGAGCCGTACTGTCCAGGCTGGTGCACCGGGCCTCGGCCCGCCTGCGCCACGAAGGCTACTGGGCCGGTTCCGTAGCCCTGTTCGTGCGCCTTCTGGACGGCAGCGAAAAGCGCAAATGGGACAGCTTTATGCGCATCCAGCCCAGCCAGGACACCCTGACCCTTCTGCGCGTGACCTTGCGGCTCTGGGAGCAAAAGCCGGAGGGCACCCCCTTCAAGGTGGGCATTGCCCTGGGCAGCCTGATCCCCGAGCAGGAGCTGGGCTGGCCCCTCTTTGAGTCCGAGCAGAAGCTGGTGCGGCTGGCCCAGGCCATGGATCAGGCCAACGGCAAGTACGGCCCCCAGGCCCTCTACTTTTTGGGCATGCACCGCACCGAGCAAAGTGCCGTCACCCGCATCGCCTTCAACCGCATCCCCGATCTGGATCTGCCGGATATTTAGAGCAAGTGCAGCAATGTTCATACCGACATTCTCGCTCCTCGAAGAGGCGCTCGGCTCTGGCTTTGCGCTTTAGGCTATGGGCCTTAAGCTAGAACCCGTGAGTGCCCTTTACCGCCAGGCCCGCCCCACCACCTTCGACGAGATGGTGGGCCAGGAGCACGTCAAAGAAGTGCTGCTGAACGCCCTGCGTTCAGGAAGGCTGGCCCAGGCCTACCTCTTTTCCGGGCCGCGGGGGGTGGGCAAAACCAGCAGTGCCCGCCTGATTGCCCAGGCCGTGAACTGTAGCCAGAACCCCAAGCCCTGTGGGGTCTGCGAGGGCTGCCGCCTGGTACGGGAGGGGCGGCACCCGGATGTGCTGGAAATTGACGCTGCTTCGAATAACTCGGTGGAGGACGTGCGCGACCTGCGCGAGCGGATTCTGCTGGCCCCCATCATGGGTCAAAACAAGGTGGTCATCCTCGACGAGGCCCACATGATGTCCAAAAGCGCCTTCAACGCGCTTTTGAAGACGCTCGAGGAGCCCCCTCCGCACGTGGTTTTCATCTTTGCCACCACCGAGCCCGAGCGAATGCCCCCCACCATCCTCTCGCGCACCCAGCACTTCCGCTTCCGGCGCCTTTCCGAGGCCGAGATTGTCGAGAAGTTGCAGCGCATCCTAGCCGGTCTGGGCCGCGAGGCGGAGCAAGAGGCCCTGCAACTGGTAGCACGGCTGGCCGACGGGGCCATGCGCGATGCCGAGAGCCTGCTGGACAGGCTCCTGACCCTCGAGGGCCCCCTCACCCTCCAGCAAACCGAAGACGCCCTGGGCCTGCCCCCCCAGGAGGCTTTGTTTGCGGTGGCCGAGGCGCTGGACAAAGGGCAGATTCGGCAGGCTTTGGAACAGGCCCAGCACCTTTACACCCAGGGGTTTGCGGCGCGTACCCTGGCCCAGGGGCTCCTGGAAGCGCTGCGAGCCGGACTGTACGGGCGTATGGGGTTGGGCACCGGCCCCCACCTGAACCAGCCCGAGGAGCGCATAGTGGCCGCCATGACCGCCCTGGACGAAGCCCTCGAGCGCCTCCTCAAGCGCTCCGATGCCCTGTCGCTGGAGCTGGCCCTCCTGAGCGCCTACCAGGCCCTCCACGCAGCCCCAGTGGCCTCTGCCGCACCTGCTGCAACCCCGGCCATTCCCGACTTTGACCCCAGGCCCAAAAAGGTAGAGGGTCGAGGGCCGAGGGTCGAGGGTCAGGAAAGGAGTTCCATACCCCCTAGCGCCCCTGTATCGAGTGTGGCCGACCTGGCCTCGGAGTGGCGGCGGGTCATGAACGCGCTCAAGATGACCATACGGGGCTTTGTACGCGAGGCCGAACCCCGCTTTGAAGAGGATCGGCTGGTATTGCTTTTCCCCGAGCGGGCCAGCTTCCACCACCAGGGGGCGCAAAAGCACCTCGAGGACATCCAGAAGGCCGTGCGGGAAGTGCTGGGCCTCCAGCAGGTCGAACTGCGGCTGGGTGGGAAAAAAAAACTAGCGGATGAGCCTTCGGCCCGTCCCTTCTCGCCTCCAGGCAAGCCCATCTCTCCAGCGGCCGCCAGCATAGCGCCCGCTGTACCCCCAGCCGAGCCTACCCCTGCGGCTCCAGAACACCCACAGCCACTACCCCCTGAAACCCTTCCGATACCCTCTCCAAGCAGCGCTGCCCCTGCCGACACGCCCTGGGAAGAACCCGATCCATCGCTGCTGCACCCCCCGGTGGCCGGGCCGCCCGAACCCGAGCCCTGGAACCCCGAAGCCTCGCTTTTGGACGAAACCCCGCCCGAGGAGAACGAAGCCAGGCCCGCCAACGAGGCCAGCCTGCTGGAAGACCCACGTTTTCAAAAACTGGTACAGCTATTTGGCGGAAGGCTGCGCAAGTTTTACCCGGATGCCCCGCGCGAAGCCGCCCTCGAGGCGCCGTCTGCCGACGCCGAGGGGGAGCTGGACTGACGTTTTGGGCTGAAGTTGTGAAAGAGGGGGCTCGAGGCCACCCTTCTTCTCACACTCAGAGAATACTGGTATAGACTTGGCCCTATGAACACCACCGATCTCAACGGGGAAACCCTGGACAGCATCCTCAAGCGCCTGCGCCGCATCGAAGGGCAGGTGCGGGGTTTGCAGAAAATGGTGGAGGAGGGCCGCCCCTGCGAGGAAGTGCTCACCCAGATGACCGCCACCAAGAAAGCCATGGAGTCCGCCTCTACTCTGATCCTTCAGGAATTCTTGACCCTCTGCGCTACCGATATCGCCAAAGGCGACAGCCAAAAACCCGCCCAAATTGCAGCGATGCTGCGCAAGTTTGCCGGATAAAACGATTGGTCTGGCAACAAAGTAACCAGCAAGTCTCAAATGAGCCCGAGCTCCTCGCTTGATTACTAGCGGTCATTCCGAGGCGCACGCAGTGCAACGAGGAATCACGTACAGCACAGAAATGGTGAATACAGGGGACTGAAGCGCATCGGATTCCTCACTTCGCTTCGCTCCGTTCGGAATGACAAAAAATAAACTTACCAGACCACTATCGCTTGAACAGGATGGAATCGGCAATCTCCAAACAGGCCTTTTCGACTTTCTGGGTCAGCAATGCACGCTCGGCCTGGGAAGCCACCACCCGGTCAATGGCATTTCGCCAGACCTGATCGCGCCAGCTCGCAATCAGGCGCGAAATCAACCATTCGTCCAGCGAACCCATCAGCTTGTCTACCAGATCCATCTCGGGGTCGTAGCGCTCGATCACCTGATCCTGCACGCTATCCATGGTTCGGGCAATAATTACGTTCACCTTGCAATGATCGGCATAGCGCACCTCGCGCTGCTGGGGGCTCAGGGCCTCCCATTCGTCTTGCAGCACGTCGCTCACGGCCAGCACCAAATCGTAGTTGATGTGGGCATTAACCCCCAACAACAGGTTTTGTAGGGCTTTCAGCCGGGGGCTCTTGCAGCAGTCGTGGGCAATCTGCCATACGGGCGGGGCTGTGGCCGGGTCTTGCTCGTAGGCTTCCAGCGCCACAAAGTAGTAGTCGGCAAAGTGGTGCAGAAGATTATTCACCCATACCGGATCCTGAAATTCGCCCCTGGCAACTGCGGTTAGCATGTTCTCGGTCATCATCGAATAACAGCGCAGAAACACCGCCCGGCGGTCACCAGCTTCTTCCCACCGGCGAAGGTGGGCTTGCATGCGTTGGATGATGGGCGCAGAGGACATGGGTTTACTCATCTTATGCCAACTCTGCGCGTGAGCGGCGCTAAACGCGCCCCTCACTTGCCGCGCCAGGGGGCGCGTCCGAGGGACTTATAAATCGCTTTTGGGTCACTGCTGAGCAGATTTGGTATTAGGGCGGTGAGGAGCGTTTTGTCATGTGCTACTTCGGCAAGCCGATTTCACGAATCTTGGCCACCACCCACTGCATGGCATCGCTATTGCGGGCCGTAACGCCGCTATGATCTTCGCGTGACCGGAAGCGGAAAAGGTTGGCCTGCGAACCATCGAGGCGGTAGTCGGGGTCGTCGTCGTAAATGAAGTTGAGCGAGGCCAGGTTGGCCGGGCTGCGGCTGACCACCTCGAGGCCCACCCGCACATTGGGTGGAACCACATCGTTCAGGTCTTGTCTAGCACTCTGGCCCGGCACCGCAATAACCTTGCAGGGGTTGCCCCCCTCATCGTCGTTGAGCGGAAAGGGGCGGCGCAGGCCCCGGACGTCGTAGTAATCCTGAATGATGCGGTTGTTACGCAGGTTGTCGGCATCCCAGAAGCTGCAAATGGCATCCAGGTAGATGAAGTAGTCGAAGCGCACCTCGGGGTGGTTCCAGGCCAGCAGGCTGGCCCAGACGGTGCCGTGGGAGTGGGCCAGCAGTACCACCCTGGTAGGGTTCTCGAATCCCTTGATCCAGTAATCGTAGACCCGCCGCAGGTAGCCTTGGGCCTCGAGGTAGCCGTTCTCCTGCTGCCTGGAGATGCCGCTGGTGTGGGCATACAGAAAAGCCGATACATCAAAATACTCCGTGCTATACCCCAGATTACGAAAAGCCCCAACCACAGCTTGGGCGGTCTGGCGCGAGGTACTGCTGCGGGGAAATACCTCGTCGTCCAGGTAGCCGTAGTTGTCAAACGGCGGGTTGCAGCCATCCCCCACCACCGGCAACGAAGCGCAGCGTCCTGCGAATCCGATCACCACCACGTCGGGGCTCCCGGCCGGGCGCAGGTTGCGCTGGGGTGGGGCCGGTATACAGGCTGCCAGCAGGAGAACCAGCCACAGTAAATGGCGCATGACCCCAGGGTACAATCCTTCTTCGCATTGAGGCTGCTTTTACGCTGCCACCAGGCTTTTGTCGTTTTCCCCTTTCCCTCTCCCCTTGCGGGAGAGGGTGGCGACACCAACGGCTAGTTGGATACCCATTTTGCCGAATAAAACTGCTCCGACGGCAACCCGGGGTCGCCGGGTGAGGGGTTGCACCGACCATGTTGATGCTAATGACAAGAGCCTGCGCTTCCACGAGAGGTGTTGTGGCGTTGCCTGCGGAAGGAATGCCGGGTAGGCCTGGTGATGACCCCAGCGGGGCTTGCAGAGTGTGGGCCGTCATGATTACGTTGGAAAACGTTTACATTACGTACTGGAGAAGTTCTCCTTTGGGCGAGTAGTTCTATGCCTGGCCACAAGCCCTCTTCCCTGGCTGGAGCCTGCGGAAATCGCGGCCCTGGTACAACAAGCCCTGGATCATGGGGGCAGGGTCAACTACAAAGACACCCCGGAGGGCCCGGTGCCCTATGAACTGTGCCTGACCCTGTTCGATGCCCTGAACCATCCCCACTCGGACGAGAGCGAAGACCTCAAAATAGACCGCTTCATGGCAGCCAACGCCATCCTCCTGAGCCTGCAAGGGGTGCCGGGCATCTACTTCCATAGCCTCCTGGGCTCCCCCTCCGACCACGTGGGCCTGGAAGAAAGCGGGATCAACCGACGCCTCAACCGTCACAAGTTCAGCGGGCCGGAGCTGGAAGGATTGCTGAGCAGCCCAAACACCCGCGCTCACAAGGTGCTGGCCCGCTATACCCACCTCCTCAAGGTGCGGGCCTCTCACCCGGCGTTTCATCCCGGTGCTCCCCAGGTGGTGATGGAGTCCAGAGAAGTGCTGCGCATCATCCGGGGCTACCGCGACCGGCAGGTGGGCTGCTATATCAACGTGACCCCCAGGCCCCAGCCCATCAACCGCGTAGGGCGCGACCTGATCAGTGGCAAATACTTTGCAGGCCAGATACCGCCGTATGGCGTGCTGTGGCTGGTTTGATACGGGCGCTGATCGTGGGGGCCCCGTCTCGTAACCCCAGACACCAGACCTGTGTTGGCTACTCTACCGCACCGCCCCGGCCAGCAAGTACTGGGCCGCGTAGTACAGCGGCAGCCCCAGCAAGGGGTTCAGGGGTTCTTGCACCACAAAGCGCTCCCGGGCCACAAACAGGTCGGACAGGTAAAAAAGCAGCGCCCCCAGCCAGACCTGGGGCAAGGGCACCCCCAGACCCACCCAGAGCATCAGGCTGATGATAGCCCCGTAGGCCAGCACCGGCCCCCGCCAGCCCGCCAGGTGCGGCCACAGCCAGCGCAACCAGAAATACCCCCCCAGCAACACCAACAGCAGGCCCCACAGGCTCGGCGAACCCACCTGTACAAAGGCCCCCAGGTAGGCCAGATGAGCCAGCAAAAAGGCCACCAGACCCGCCAGAAAGGCCCGGTTCGACCTGAACAGCAAGAGCACATCCCCCACCGCCGACAGCAGCAACCCCGTAAAAACAAACTGTGCGAACAAACCCTCGAGGCCCAGGCTAAGGGCGAAGAACAAGAACCCCAGCGAGCAGAGCACCTTAAAGAAGGCCCTAAAGCTGCGCCGCTGCCACCACTCGGCCCAGAGCAGCCCCCCCAGGCTCAAACCGCCCCATCCCAGCCAAAGCCCACTCCATTCATTCATCGCGTTCCACACCTACTTGAGACAGCCCTTATGCCAAATCTACATCATTCCTCTTGCCTTCTCCCCCAAGTGGGAGAAGGTGGCGACACCCAACCTGCTTAGGGCACAAAAACTTGACGGTTGCGCAATTTGTCAGGCCTGGGGGTGTCGCCGAATGAGGGGGCACCCCTGCACCTCAATGGTGGGTTAACTACAAAGTTGATTGAGGGCGACCCCTAGCTTACTTCGGCTCGCGCTACAATCGAAGTAGCCATGCGGCAAGGGGGCAATGTGCAGTGGGTGGGGCGACTCCTCGGATGGGTGGCGTTGGGGTTTTGCGGTTTGGTGCTGGCCGCATCCCTCAGCCCGGCCCGGCCCGACCTCTCCGACCTCGACCAGGACGGCTACCCCGACCTCGCCGAGTTCCACAGCACCGCCCAGCGCGAGGCTTTTCTGGAGTGGTTTGCGGCCATTGCCGAGGCGCAGTTCACCGCCCCCTCGCCTGCCTGGCGCCCCGAGGCGCAGGACTGTTCCGGCCTGCTGCGCTTTGCCTATGTGGAGGCCCTCAAGCCCAAGACCCCGGACTGGTTTCAGCAGTTCCCCTACCTGCCCAGGGTGCAGGCCCCGCCCCTGAGCGCTTTTCCCCTGCCGCAGATTGGCCGTGCAGTCTTCCGGGTGGCCCCCGGCCCCTACCGCCCCGACGATGTAAGGGAGGGCCGATTGGTGGGGTGGGCCAGCGCCATGTACCTGATGCGGTACTCGAGCGTCCTCCTGGGCCGCACCCCGGACAAGGCCCGGCGCGGCGACCTGCTTTTTTTCGTGCGCCCGTTGGCCAGGGGCTCGGCCTACCACAGCATGGTCTACCTGGGGAACGGCCTGGTGGTCTACCACACCGGCTACGCCCCCTCAGAAGGCGGAGAGGTACGGCTGGTAAGCCTCAAGACCCTGAACCAGCACCCCCAGAAATACTGGCACCCCAGGCCCGATAACCCCTATTTTCTGGGGTTTTATCGTTGGAAAATCGTGCATTAGCTCACCCCATCCGGAGGCCCCATGAGACCCCATCCCCAGTCCGCACTCGCTCCTCCTGCCGAACCACTACCCACGAAACAGTACCGGTGGCAAGCCAAAGATCAGGAAATGGCATCCCAGTGAGGTGGTATGAAAAGCAACGATTGGCAGGGTCTGAAGCGTATTATTCAAGCCGGGATAGGGTGGCTGGGGCTGGTCTTGATGGGCCTGATTCCCAGCTCGGCCCAGCGCCAGGAGCCCCAGTTGTATGGGGGCGGCACCTATAGCCCCACCCAGCAGGTACGGCTGGAGTATTACCTGCCGGGGGGCGGCAGCAGCCAGATCCGCCTCCTGCGGATAGAGAACCCCGAGAAGGTGGTGGAGCTGGGAGGGCCGCGCGATTTTCAGCGTACCCGCGAGCTCAGTCTGTCGCCGGTGCGAACCGTACCGGTCTTTCGCACCCGGAATAGTCCCTATGGCAGCGTGACGATTGGGCGCTTGCCCGAAGGGTTGTACCTGGCCCAGATTGGCACCCCACGCCCCACCTCGGCCACCCTGGTTCTGGTGACCAGCCTGGGGCTGGTGGTCAAGTCTGACCCGGAGAGCTTGCTGGTCTACACCGCCGGCCTGAACAACGGACAGCCCCGCACCGCCCAAATTTTTGTTTCCCAGGACAAGCGCATCGTGCAGCGGGTGCGGGCCGAGGGTGGGCTGGCTCAGTTTAGAAGCAACTTGAAAAGGGACGACAATCTATTTGTGGCCGCCCGCTCGGGCAGCTCCTGGGCTTTCAGCAGCGCCTACTGGCGAAGCTGGAACCAGGAGAAAAACCGGGTCTACCTGATCACCGACCGCCCCGTCTATCGCCCCGGCCATACGGTGTTTTTCAAGGGAACCGCCCGCAGCGCGAGCGGTTTGAGGCCGGTGGCAGGCCAGCCGGTGGATGTGGTGGTGCGCGACTACGACGATACCGAGGTGTTTTCGGGCCGCTTCACCACCGACGCCTACGGCAGCTTTAGCGGGCAGTTCCGCATCGGGCTGGATGCGCGGCTAGGCACATATACCCTGGTGGCCCGGCTGGGGGGTGAGGAGCATTCGGGCGAGTTCGAGGTACAGGAGTATGTCAAGCCCGAGTACCGGGTCAGCGTAAGCGCGGAGAAAAAGGTAGCGGTGCAGGGGGAGAAGGCCCGCTTTGTGGTGAAGGGAGAGTATCTGTTTGGTGGGCCGGTCTCGGGGGGC
Organism: Meiothermus sp. CFH 77666; assembly: GCF_017497985.1. NCBI lineage: Bacteria > Thermotogati > Deinococcota > Deinococci > Thermales > Thermaceae > Meiothermus > Meiothermus sp. CFH 77666. Next base: position 45,972 of record NZ_JAGDFV010000015.1, on the reverse strand, counting down.
AGGGTGAGTTACTCCATCATCCAGCGGCCCTACTACCGCTTTGCGTACACCTCGAGCTACGGCTTCTACCAGAACTACGAGTTCGAGGACAGCTACGAGGGCAAGATTATCGAGCGGGGCGAGGGACGGCTCAATGCCCAGGGAGAGCTGGTGGTGGAGGTGCCCCTGAAGCCCGAGGCCGAGGACTACCGGCTGACCCTCGAGGCCGGCGTGACCGACGAGGCCGGGCGGGAAATCAGCGGAACCGGCTTTCTAACCGCCTACCGCTCGGGGATTGTGCTGGATATCCGCACCGACCAGTACGCCTACCAGACCCAGGACACCCTGATCGCTACCGTGCGGGCCGAAGACCTCGAGGGCCACCCCGTCTCGGTGCCCTTTACCATAACCGCCAGCCGCGCCTACTGGGTGCGGGGCCAGGGCGAGCAGCGCGAGCGCACCCTGCGCCTGCAAGGGCGCACCGATGCCAAGGGCCAGGCCACCGTGCGCCTGAAACTGCCCAAACAAGGCTCGTACGCCCTGGAGGTGGAGGCCCGCGACGGGGCCGGGCGGGCCACCCGGGCCCTGGACTGGGTCTGGGTCTCGGACGGCTCGTACTGGTTCTGGGACTACAAGAGCCTGAAGATTACCCCCGACAAACTCGAGTACAGGGTGGGTGAGACCGCCCGCTTCGTGGTGCAGTCGCCGGTTTCGGACGGCTGGGCGCTGGTAAACCTGGAAGGAGAGCGCCTGGCCCGGCCCGAAATTGTGCGCTTCCAGGGCTCCACCTTTACCTACGAACTCAAGCTCAGCCCCGAGATGGCCCCCAACGGCTACCTCTCGGTCACCATCCTGGGCCAGGGGGAGTACTACAGCGAGGTGGCGGGCTTCTTGCTACCCCCCAGCGAGAAATTCCTGAATGTAGCCATCGCCTCGGATCAGACCACCTACAAGCCCGGCGAGACCGCCACCTACCGGCTAAAGGTGACCGACGCACAGGGCCGCCCGGTGAAAAGCCAGGTGACGGTGGGGCTGGTAGACGAGGCCATCTACCTGGTGCGCCCCGAGAAAGCCCCGGACATCCGCGGCTACTTCTGGGCCCTGAAAAATAACGTGGTCGGCACCCAGACCGCCGGGGGCTACTACTTTGGCAATGTGGCCCCCGCCCCCAGTACGGCGGCCCGGGCCCCCATGGACAAGGCCGTCTTCGGGCAGGCCAAGGAGTCCCTGGCCGAGCCCAAGCTTCGTGAGGACTTCCGCGATACCATCGTGTGGCTGCCCAGTGTGGAGACCAACGAACAGGGCGAGGCCACCCTCGAGGCCCGATTTCCCGACAACCTGACCCAGTGGCGCCTGACCGCCAGGGCCATCTCGCTCTCCGATACCGTAGGGCAGGCCACCCAGACCGTCACCACCACCCTGCCGGTGATTGCCCGGCTCAGTACCCCGCGCTTTCTGGTGCGGGGAGACGAGGCCACCCTCAAGGTCATCGGGCAGAACAACCTGGAAGAAAACCAATCGGGCCAGCTGCGCCTCGAGGCCACCGGTCTGAGCCTGCTCACCCCGCCCACCACCCTGGCCCAGCTCCCCGCCGGAGGTCGGGCCACTACCGGCTATCGGGTGCGGGCCGACCAGAGCGGCACCGCCACCCTGCAAGCCTCGGCCCTCACCCCCGCCGCTTCCGATGCCCTTCGCACCCGGCTCTCCATCTTCCCCAAAGGGCTCAAGCAAGAGCTAGGCTGGGCCGCTCAATCGGGTGAGAGCTGGAGGTTCACCCTGCCCGCGGGCACCGACCTCTCGCAAACCCGGGGCAAGCTCTACCTGACCCCTTCGCTGGCCGCCGCCGTTACCCCGGCGCTTGGGTATCTGGCCGGGTATCCCTACGGCTGCTCCGAGCAGACCATGAGCCGCTTCCTGCCCAGCGTGCTGGCCAAGCAAGCGGGGGCGCTGGCCGAGCTACCCCAGGCGGTTGCGGCCAACCTCGACGACTTTGTGGCCGCCGGACTGAAGCGCCTCTACGACTTCCAGCACGACGACGGCGGCTGGGGCTTCTGGCAAAACGACGCCTCCTCGCTCTATATCACCTCGTACGTGCTCACCGGGCTTTTGCAGGCGCAGGAGGCCGGCTACGCCATACGGCCCGAGGCCATCCAGCGAGGCCTTCAGTACCTGCTCAAAACCCTGAACCGGCCCGATGCCGACACCTACGCCGCCGACGCAGTGGCCTACGCGGGCTACGCCTTTGCCCTGGCCGGGAGCCGCTATCTGCGACAGGGCTTCAGACCGGGCCTCCTCCAGGCGAACCTTCCCCGGCTGACCCGCACCGCCTTCCGGCAGGACAAGCTCGACTTCAGCTACCTGCAAGAGTTCCTCAAGCGCCCCGACCTGACCCCCTACGGCCACGCCCTGATCGTGCTCACCTACCACCAAAACGGCGACCCAGCCCTGGCCCAGGCGGCCCTGGACGGCCTGCTGCGCAGGCTGACCGAACGCGAGCGCACCGCTTACTGGGAGGTGCGGGCCCCGCGCTTCGCCTGGAACGACGACCGCCTCGAGGCCACCGCCCGCGGTCTGGAAGCCCTGGCCAGACTGCGCCCAAACCACCCGGCTATTCCCAAAATCGTGAACTGGCTCTTGCAGGAGCGCAAAGGGGCGGGCTGGATTTCCACCAAGGACACCGCCGCCATCGTGGTGGCCGCGCTCGCCCTGGCCAAAGCCTCCGGCGAGCAACCCGGCGAGCAGGAGGTAGAGGTCTCGGTCAACGGACAAACCCAGACCCTGCGGGTTCCGGCCAGGGGCGCCGAACTCGCCCTGGAAGGCTTGCGGGTGGGCGCAAACGAAGTACAGGTTACGAGCAACAACCGCCTCTACCTGAGCGGCAGTGTGGGTTACTTTGAAGAACGCGAATACCTCCAACCCGAGTCCCGGGGCCTGCGGGTGGCCCGCACCTACGAGAAGCTCACCCCCCGCTACGACGCTAAGGCCGAGCGCTTCGTTTACGACCGCAGCCCGCTCAGTGGGCCGCTGAAGGTGGGCGAGCTTCTGGTCGTGACCCTGACGGTGCGGCCCGAGCAGGGAGCGGTGCGGTATGTGGTGGTGGAGGAGCCTACCCCGGCGGGCCTGACCGTGGTGGAGAACGACGACTCGTTCCGCATTGCTGGGGTGCGCTCCCGCTTTGGCGACGATTACTACGGCTGGAACTACTGGTTTGATGGGCGGGAGATCCGCGATCGGCAGGTGGAGTTCTTCTTCAGCTACCTGAGCGGCCCCGTCACGTTTACCTACGTCCTGCGGGCCGAGACCCCCGGCAACTTCACCGCGCTGCCCACCCTGGCCTGGATGATGTACGAGCCGGAGGTGCGGGGGGTGGGCACGGCGCGGCAGGTGCGGGTGAGCGAGTAGGGGGGCGTGGGGGCCTCGAGCGCAAAACGAGACCTGTGCAGTGTGCTGCTGTACCCACCCCTACGCGATAGGCTCGCGCCCTGCCGGGCCTCGAGCTTCACCCCAGGAAGGGGCGAGAGTGGTTCAATGAAGGCTTTTCTCTCCCTCCCACACCCCCACACCTCCACACCGCTGCTGGTGTGGCTGACCTTGGTCTGGTTGACTGCCCTGACCCCAGCCCTGGCGCAGAACTGGCAGACCGCCCAGGCCCCCGGCTTTGTGGTACGGTACGCCGGGGGTGCGGACGCCCTTCACCTGCCTGAGGTGTTCAGGGTTTTGCAAAAAGCCCGGCAGAACTTGCAATCGCGGGGCCTTGCACTACCGCCCACGGTTCGGGTGGTCATCCACCCCAACCTGGCGTCCTACACGGCCTCGACAGGGCTGCCGTGGTTTGTGCTGGCCGCCGCCCACCGGGGCCAAAACCAGATTGATACCCAACGCTTGCGGGTTCTTTTGGAGCGGGGAACCCTGGAACGCACCCTGCGCCACGAGCTCTTTCACCTGGCCCAGCCCGAGGGCTGGCCCCGCTGGAAAGCCGAGGGGATGGCCATGCGCTTTGCGGGCGAGCAGCCGGTTGCAAGGCCGCTCGAGGCCATTGCCGAGGCCGAGCTCGAGCGCCTGCTAGCCAACCCACCCGACCCAATGACCCTTCGCCGGGCCATGGCCACCGCCTACCGCTGGACAAGCCGACCCCAGCGATGAAGGCCCGCAAGCAAAATCCCCCGCCCTCAGTCAAATAGCTGGCCATCGGCCATCAGCTATCGGCTATTGACCATCGGCTCTCAGCTCACCACCTCGAGCATCTTCTCCACACTGGTCACCTTGACCCGTGGCCGGCCCTGGGCCTGCCCCAGGGTGGTTTCGTGAGCGTCCAGGCGCAGCCAGTGTTCGAGGGTCACATACCGCACCCCCCGCTCCCTCAGGAGCCGCGGGATGGCCTCGGGGTCGGGGTCGGGGGCCAGTGGCAGGTGGGCGGCATCCTCCAGCAGCAGTTTTACCGTCTCGGTAGCACAGGCTTTGTTGGTGCCAATCACCCCACTGGGGCCGCGCTTGATCCAGCCCGCCGTGTACTCCCCTGCCGCCACCTGGCCCTCGCGCAGCACCCGCCCGGCCTGGTTGGGGATAACCCCCTTGCGGCTATCGAAGGGCACCTCGGGCAGGGGTACGCCCTTGTAGCCCACCGAGCGCAGCACCATCCCCACCTCGAGCTCCTCGAACACCCCGGTACCCACCGCGTTCAGGTTTTCGTCCAGACGGTTCTTCTCCAGGCGAATCTTCTGCACCCGGCCCTCGCCCAGTATCGCCACCGGCGAAACCAAAAAGCGAATATGTATCCGGCGCGGCTTGCCCGTAAGCGGCCTGGCCGCAAACTCACGCAGAATTTCCAGGTTCTTCTGAAGGGCCGGTTCGTCCGCAATGGAGGCAGCGCTTTTTTCGTCGAGCTCGAGTTCCTCCGGCTTCACCACCACATCCGCGCTCGGCAGCTCGCCCAGCTCGCGCAGTTCTTTGGTGGTGAACTTGGCCTGCGCCGGGCCCCGGCGGCCCAGCATGTAGATGTCGGTGACCTGGCTCTCAGCCAGCACGCTCAGGGCGTGGTCGGCGATGTCGGTGGTTCGCAGTTCGTCTGCCGACTTGGCCAGGATGCGGGCAACGTCCACCGCCACATTCCCCATCCCCACCACCGCCACCCCGCGCACATCGAGGCGGATGGGCAGGTGCTTGTAGTCGGGGTGGCCGTTGTACCAGGCCACAAACTCGGTAGCCGAGAGGCTCCCCGGCAGGTCTTCGCCGGGGATGCCCAGATGACGGTCGCTCGAGGCCCCCACCGTATACACCACCGCATCGTAGTGCCGGCGCAGGTCGGCCAGGGTCAGGTCGCGGCCAAACTCGACATTGCCCCAAAAGCGCACCCGGGGGTCTTGCAACACCTTCTGCATCACCCTGGTCACCGACTTGATGGTCTGGTGGTCGGGAGCCACCCCGTAGCGCACCAGCCCATAGGGGGTGGGGAGTCGGTCAAACACATCTACCGAGACAGGGGTTTCGCTCTGCTTGATCAGGGCTTCCGCAGCATATATGCCTGAAGGCCCCGAACCGATGACTGCGACCCGCAAGGGGCGGTTTGCGTCAAACTGGTTTGCCATTTTCAACATCCTCCGGCCTGTTGGTGGAATACGGTGGCGGGTGGGCCCCGCACAGACAGCGCAAATCATATCCCATCGGCAGGGGGAAAGTAGTACCCGTACAGGTTAGGGCGGTTTGCAGTTAGAGCGCTCTTCATAAAAATCGAGCCATCCAGGATCAAGAATCCTTTGTTCTGGAAAGAATAGTGGCCGCCTGTAAACTCCTAGCACCCGTGGGCTGGGCCCGGCCCACGCTTGTCCCTTCTCGTTTTCGTGGGCGGCCACGTCTGTAAAGGACGCCGTATTCGCACAAGTGCCCGCAATGGTTCATTCAAACCGTACCCAGTTTGGCTTCATCGGCCAGATTGAGTTCGTCCTCTTCTTCCATCTTTTGAGTTTTTCTGCCCTTGCCAGGCTTACGATCCAGCTTGCGCACTTCCTCGATAAAGTTTTCCAGGCTATCGAACTCGCGGTAAACCGAGGCAAAGCGGATGTAGGCCACCGGATCCAGTTCTTTCAAGAATGCCAGGGAGCGCAGCCCAATCTCCTCGGAGGTAATCTCCATTTCCTTGACGGTGTCCTCAAAACCAAAGGCAAACTCCTGCAAGACCTCGGGGTCAATGGGGCGCTTCTGGGCGGCCAGGCTCAGGCCGCGCAGCAGTTTGTTGGGGTCAAAGGTCTCTTTGCGCCCTGAACGTTTGATCACCAGCAAGGGCTCTACCTGGGCCCGCTCGTAGGTCGTAAAGCGACGTTTGCAGGCAGGGCACTCCCGGCGGCGGCGAATGACCGATCCCTCGTCGGAAGGACGGGAATCCAGCACGCGGCTATCGGGGTTTCCACAAAACGGGCAGTTCATAGCTGTGTCGAGCGTCGAGGGCCCCATGTCAAGAGCCAAAGAACACCTCTTGATCTTAGACCTCCAACCCTGAACCCTTTCACGGTAGCTCCCTCAGCAAATCGTAGATTTCCGGCTGGTGCGGCGGCTCGGGCAGCAAAACCTCCAAAAGCTGGCCCCGCACCCCCTCCGAGACCATCGAGCCCAGGGCCACGGCTACCCGAACCAGGGGTCGGTCGTGCTCCTCGCCGACGGGATCGCGGCTGGGGATGACTCCATTGACCCGCACGTTGGTGGGGAAGATGCGGGTGGCCCCTTCAATCAAGCCGGCCACCGCCCCGCGAATCGCTGCGACATGGGGCTGCTCACGTTGCAAGGGGGGCAGTACCAGGGTCACGAAGCCCCCGCCGCTCAGGTAGCGCAGGCCCTGCTGCAACACGTAGAGGCTGGACTTCACGTCGGCGTTGAGCAGGTCGTACCACTCCCCCTCCAAAAGCTCCACAAAGGGGGTTTTGCTCTCGGCGCTGGTAACATGCACAATCCCGTCGAGCATCCCGAACAACTCCTCGATTTTCTCGAAGGTGTTCATCACGTCGAGCACCACCGACATATCCCCCCGGATGGGAATGGCAGTAGCCCCCAACTGCTCAACCTCGGAGGCAATCGCGGTGGCCATTTCCACATCGGGGTCTACGGTGATGACCGTGGCCCCATTACGGGCATAGGAGCGGGCCACCGAACGCCCAAACCCCCGCCCGGCCCCCGTCACCATGACGATACGCTGCTCCAGACCCAACAAATCTCGTGAAAATTCGACCATTGACCCCCATCATAGCGCAAAAGGCCGTGTGGAGCGAACGCTGGGCGCACCCTCCTCTCATTAGTCGGCAGCCTGGGAGACCCGCATGGCCTCCTCCAGCCCCTGGGTTCTGAGGAATACCTCCACCAGGCGACGATCGAGGTGGCCGCCATGAACGCTGCGCCATAGCTCCTGGGCTGCCATTTCCGGAGGCATGGCGGCCTTGTAAGGCCGCTCCGAACAGAGCGCATCGAACACATCGCAGATGGCAAAAATGCGGGCCGATAGGGGAATATTTTCAGCTGCCAGGCCATCCGGGTAGCCGCGGCCATCCCAGCGCTCGTGGTGGTGGCGCACTATCTGGCGGGCCGCCGGTGGTACAAAAGGCAGGTTGCGCACCAGGTCATCGCCCAGAGGGGCGTGGGTTTTCATGGTACTGAACTCTTCCGGGGTGAGCTTGCCCGGCTTCAGCAGGATGGCATCGGGGATGGTGAGCTTGCCCACATCGTGCAGATAGGCTCCCCAGCGCAAATCGCGCAACTCGGTCTCGCTCATGCCCAGGGCGCGTCCTAGCTGTTCGGCCAGGGCCGCCACCCGGTCGGTGTGGCCGGCGGTCTCGCGGTCGCGGGCCTCGAGGGCCAGACCGATGGCCCGCAAGGCTCCTTCGTAGGCGGCCTCGAGCTGCCGGGTGTGCTCCAGCCGCAAGAGCAGGGCCCCCAGGATTTGTGCCGCCCCTTCCAGCAAACGGTTTTCTGGGTCGTTCCAGCCCTGGCTGGGCTCATAGCGGAGTAGTACCATCCCGGCCCGAAGCTCCGTTTCGTTCACCACGCCGATCATGTACAGCCCGTGAACTCCGTCCACCGCAAGGGCCTGGAGTTCTGGCCGAGATGCAGTCTGACCGCACTGAAAAGGCTGGCCTGAGGCCATTTGCTGTACCACCGGGTGGTTGAGGAGCAGGTGCTTTTCAAGCAACCTTGCCAAGCCCGGACGCACATCTCCGGCAACGGCCCTGGTACGGAAAACCTCGCTCTCGAGCACACCCAGAACCACACAGTCGGCGTGCCCCATCTGGCGGATTTTCTCCAGGGCCAGAGGCAGCAACGAAGCGTCGTTGCCGCCCAGCATTTGCGAAAGCTCCAGGAGGGCAGTTTTTTCCGCAATCTCGGCCTCGAGGCTTTCATTGGCCCGCACCCGCTCCAGGGTATTGGCGGCGATGTTGCTGATCACCTGCATCAAGCGCATGTCCCGGTCGCTGAAGGTGCCCGCACCATTGCGGGCTGAGATTAAGACCCCCAGGGGATGACCTTTCGAGCTGAACAGGGGCATCACAATTTCCGAGAAGGGTGGACGGGGCGTTTTGAAGCGCCCAAAAGCCCGCTTGTCGAGGTGGGCCTGCTGGCTCCAGATGGGCGCTCGAGTTTCCACTGCAGCCCAGCTAAATCCCTGGCCCTGAGGAACCGGCTGATCCTTGATCTCCAGGAAAATGCCTGCCGCTGCATAACAGCGCATGTGCTGGCCGTCGGGTTCAATCAGAAGCAGGGCGGCATGCTCGGAGTTCATCAGGCGAATGGTCTCGCGCACCAGGCGCTTGGTAATCTCGCCGGTGCCCTTGAGACCCCGCAAGGCCGCGCTCAGGGCCTCGATCACTTCAAACTCGTGGATGCGGGCCTCGAGCTCGGCCTGCTGGCGGTGGGCCGCCAGCAACACCGTGACCTGCAAGGCATACTGGCGGGCTACCTCCACCGACTGCTCGCTAAAAGCCCGGTCCCGAAAGGCATCCAGGTTGATCTCGGCCACCACCTCGCCCCCCAGCAGGATGGGCATACACAGGGTGGAGCGAATTTGGCTGACCTTATTAGCGCTGGCCTGATCGAGCTGCCGGGCCAGTAGTTCGTTCTCCTGGTGCGCGGCCAGGATGCGCTGGATGTCGGCGTGGTTGGCAATGCGGGGCTGGCCCTGCCGCCAGGCCGCCGGGTTGCCGTGCCAGGCCATGGTTTCTAGCTCGCTGCTCCGTACCCCCAGGATGCCCTCCCCAAAACCCTGCTGGGCCACAAAGACAAAATCGGAACCCTGGCGCAGCCGGATGCTACCGGCCTGAGCACCCGGCACCACCCGCACCGCCGACTCCAGCAGCCGGGGCCAGAGCTCCTCTTCAGAACCCTGGGCCAGGGCTTCTACGGTACTCAGTAGCGCCGTGTAGGCCGTTTCGATGGGCCTGGTGTGCGTCTGCCGACGAGACCACTCGAGGTAAAGCCCCAGCAAGGGCCCTATCAGCACCGCTTGCAAGAGGAAGCTAGCAACCAGCTCTCCCAGCCCCTCGCGGGCTACCAGGAACAGGAGGCCCACGTTGAGCAGGTTGATGAGCGCCAGCACTACCACCAGCGCCTGGATACGGTTCCGCACCGCCAGCCTGGGGTAAAGCCACCAGACGAGCATTCCCCCCAACAACATGGCCAACCCCTGCGCCGCAATGCGAAAGTTGACGACGCTCATGGACTGGGCCACCTGCATGACCGGCACATCCAGGAAACGCATCAGATTATGCAGGCCCAGCGCCAGCACGCTGATCAGCAGTAAGCCCCCTAGGGTGCTTTTCCAGCGCTTTTCCCCCTCGAGCGCCACAAGCAATAGCCCCACCTGCAGGGTGAACACCAGGCCAAAATAAAGGCCCAGCACATCCATGAAAAAAGCACTCACCAGCGCAATCAGGCCCATAGCCGAGGCCAGCATGGTGAATGGCGTCATGCCCCAGCGTTCGCGCCCACCGTGCGCTGCTAGCAGCAGGGTCGTGGCAATTACCGAGATGAAGGCCCCAACCAGTCCCACAACACCTCGAGATTAACCTGAAGCCCCTCAGCGCGTCGGATATTTGCACCAATTTTGTGAGTAAAGCGTTACGGAAGTGCGGCAACCACCCAGAACCCGGTTCCCTAGCCCCTGTGGCCTCCCCTCGTGGAAGGTCGAAAACCCAGCCCACCTTGCGGGGCTTGTGAACCTTGTGCTACGCTACCTTGCGTTCATAAGCGCCGCGAAGGAGGTGGAGCCCTGATGATAATTTCCCGCTTTTCTCCCCCTGGAGCCCCATCTGTGGTCTGCCACCCTGCGGTTGCGTTGTTGCCATAGGCACCAGCGTATATCCAAGCTGGGGGCAAACCTGACACCCCCGGCTTTTTTGGGTGCTCCACCCGTTTCGAGATACCGCCCCACCCCTTTTATAGGAGAACTGCTTTGCATATCCATCCCTTCGACTTTTCCGAAGCCCACTACCGGGTCTACGCCGCCGTGCGCGAGGCAGCTCACCCCGAGGTACTGCTGGACATTGCTGTTTTGAAGCACCTGGATCAGACCCGGGCCCAAAGCGATGTGCTGGAGCGCTTTCTGGTGGAGCAGGGCGGGCAGGCGGTGGGGGTAATGGAGTTCGCAACCCCCTATTACGACCCCAAACCGGGGGCGCTCGAGGTACGTTATCACCTGCGCCCGGAGGCACATTCGCTGGAAGATGCGGTGTGGGGCTTTTTGATGGAGCGGCTGGCTCCTCACTCGCCCAAAGAACTGCTGGCACAGGTGCGGGAAGACTGGCCCGAGTACCGCTATCTGCTGGCCCAGGGCTTTGCCGAGGTGGAGCGCCGCTGGGAGTCGGTGCTGGACTTGCACGGTTTCGACCCTGCCCCCTTTGAGCGCCCCCTGCCCCCTGAAATGGCCCTGCGGCCTCTGAGTGAGCTACCCTGGCAGGAGGAGGGCTTTCAGCGGGCCTTGTACGCCCTCGAGACCAGCCTGCTCCAGGATGTGCCCAGCACCGAGCCCATTAACCTGTGGCCCTTTGAGGTCTGGCAGGAGCGCACCCTGAACGACCCCAACCTGCTGCCGGAGGGCTACTTCCTGGCGCTTCAGGGAGAGCAGATGGTGGGCGTGACCATGCTCTTCAAGTCCAGCCGCCCCCAGACCCTGCGCACCGGCCTGACCGGGGTGCTCAGAAGCCACCGCCGCCGGGGCCTGGCCCTGGCCCTCAAGCTGCGGGCCCTCGAGTTTGCCCGGCGCTACGGGGCTCGCTACATCCGCACCGCCAACCACCAGATCAACCGGCCTATGCTGGCCATCAACGAGGCCCTGGGCTTCATCAAAGAACCGGCCACGGTGCTGTTGCGCCTCAATCCCGTACGCCAAAAGCCCGGCTAATGGTGTAGTCGATGATCAGGAATAGCACAATCAGCATCAGCAGGGCCCCCCACCAGGGGGTGTTGACCCAGATCAGCACAAAGGTGCGCTCGAGCAGTTTGAAGAGCAGAAAGCCAAACACCACCGTGGTCACGATGGCGGCCAACTTCTGGCGAATCTTTTTGCTCACGGTTCTAGCTTAGCACTCCAGGAGCAACGCATGTTAGCAAACCCGAAAATAAGGCCCTTTGAGGAACGCGACTACCCCGCCATTGCCGAGGTGCTGGCGGCGGCCTGGCCCGACCAAGTGCACACCGAAGCGGGGCTGCGGGAACACGACGACCACGCCCCCGAGGTCAGGTGGGGGCGCTTTGTGGCCGAGCTCGACCACCAGATTGTGGGGGTGGGCGAGTACACCCAGTTCGAAGGCATGTACCACCCGCAGAAGTTCGGGGCCTGGGTAACGGTAAAACCTTCGTTTCGCGGGCAAGGCATCGGCAAAGCCCTGTATGGGGCGGTGCTCGAGGCCCTGGAGCCCCACCACCCCATCTCGATCCTGAGCAGCACCCGCGAAGACCAGCCCCACGCCCTGGCCTGGCTGCACAAGCTGGGCTTTGCCGAGAAGATGCGCTACTGGGAGTCGCGGCTGGATGTGCAAAACTTCGACTTTGCCCCGTGGGCAGGCAAGATTGAAGCGGTAGAGGCCGCCGGTTTCGACCTCAAAAGCCTGAAGGAACTGGAGGGCGACCCCGACTACAAGCACAAGCTCTACGACCTCTGGCTCGAGGCCCGCCTGGATGTACCGCGCCCCGAGGCCATCAGCGAGGTGCGCTTCGAGGATTATTGCAAGTGGGTTTTCGAGAGCCGCTACTACCTGCCCGAGGGCCACTTTGTGGCTGTGGACAAAAACACCGGCCAGTATGTGGCCCTTTCCACCCTCTGGAAGACCGACGGCCCCTACCTTAGCACCGGCCTCACCGGCACCCGCCGGGTCTACCGCCGCAAGGGCCTGGCTCTGGCCCTCAAGCTCAAGGGCATCCGTTTGGCCCAGGCCTACGGAGCCAGGGAAATTCGCACCGGCAACGAGGCGAACAACCGCGCCATGCTCTCCATCAACGAGGCCCTAGGCTTCGTGAAGCAGCCGGTCTGGATTGATTTTGTGAAGCAGCTCGAGGAAGCCTGATGCGGCAAGCTCGTTCAGCTCGATGCGGTAGTTCTGGATCGCGGCGGTCTTGAGCCGCTCGGCCACGTGGCGCTTCACCTCCCGCGTGGTCTGGCCGATCTTCAAACAGTCGCGCATGCGCAGCATCGGCAATCGAGTAAGCGTAGATGCGCGGGCGAGTCTCGGGCTTGGGCGCGAGGATGGCTTCGATGGGACGGGTCATGGCACCATGAGGTTAGTACGTCTCGACAGTCCAAGGGTTGACGACCTCAAGACCGGGGATGTGCTCGAAGTCGGCGGTGTTGCGTGTGGCCAGATGCATCTTGTACTTTAGTGCAATCGCCGCGATCTGGGCATCCTCCACACTGATGGGTCGGCCTACCTTGAGACGGGTGGAGACGATACGCGCGTAGTGGCGAGCCGCTCCCTCATCAAATGGCAGGCATCGGCCGGCGAAATCTTCCTCGAACATCGCTCGAGCCGCCTTGCGCAGGGCCTCCTGCCGTTTGCTCTCGGGCATCAGGGCAAGCCCCAGCTCGATCTCGGCGCGGCTGATGGCGTTGGTGTAAACCTTTGCGGCTGGCTGTTCGTCCAGCCAGGCTACAACCCTGGCCGACGGCTGCGGACGCATGAACTCGGAGAGTACGTTGGTATCTAGCAGGATCATGCCAGTTAATCCCATCGTGGCGGCTTACGTGGTGCATGGCGGTCGGGAAGCTTGAACTCTTCACTGGCCGACTCTGCGAATCGGCTGAGCAGGTGTTGCCCCAGCTTTGCGGGAGCAGTTGAACCCAATGCCTCCTTCAGGATGCGTCTGGCTTCTTCCTCCATCGACAGGCCGTGTATCGCGGCCCGAAGGCGCAGCCTCTGTTTGGTGAGCTCATCGAGATTGCGAATGGTCAGGCTTGCCATGAGCACCCTCCTTGCTCGGGTATTGATGAAATCATTGTATGCAGTGATTGCGTTGCTGTCAAATCGCTTGTGATCCTGGCCTAGCTTGGAGAGCCAGCTCGAGTACGTGCTGGTACGCCCCCCGCAGAACCCACCGAGCGGCTCGTGGCGGAGAACTGGGCTACCTGAGCGGCCAGAGCGCCGCCAGGAGCCCCAGCGCCGCACCCCCGCCAATCACCCAGACCACGTTCACCCCCCGGTATATCAGCCAGGTGGCGGCGGCCATCAGCGCAAACCAGCCCAGCCCATCCACCCCCAGCTGGATCAGCACCAGCACCATGCTGGCGCTAAGGCCCATGCTGATGGGCACCAGGGCCTTGCGCAGGGCGCGGCTCCAGCGGGCCCGGGCCATCCAGGCCCAGCCCTTCACCAGCCACATGGCCCCCACCGCACTGGGCAGAAACATGCCCAGCAGGGCGGCCAGCGCCCCCGGCATACCGGCAGCACTCAGGCCATAAAACAGCACCGCCAGCATGTTGGGCCCCGGCACAAACTGCCCCAGGGCAAAGCCGTCGGCGAACTGCTGGCCGGTTACCCAGCCGTTGGAGATGATGACCCGCGCCATCTCCGGCAGGTTGGCCATGCCCCCGCCAAAGCTCAGCACCCCAAAGCGCAAGAAGGCCAGGAAGACCTCGAGCACCTCAGCCACGGGGCTCCACCTCCGAGCCCGGCCAGGCTTCGGCGGCCTCCTGCCAGTAGAGGGCCATGCCCACCGGCACAAACAAGAGCAGCACCAACAGCAACGGCCAGTGCAGCAGGCCATAGGTGACAAAAACCCCCAGCGCCAGCCCAACGGCTTTGAGGGCGTCCAGCGCAATGGGAGCCTGGCGCAGCATGGTGGCCAGAATCAGCCCGATGGCCGCCGCTGCCACCCCATTCAGCGCACTCTCGGCCAGCGAGCCCGGCACCGCGCCAAAGCGGAAATAGGCGAAGCTCAAGAAGAGCATCAGCAGGGCCCCAGGGGTCAGCACGCCCAGAAGGGCCAGCACCCCCCCGGCCACGCCCCCCAGGCGCATCCCCAGGTGGGCCGCCGTGTTGGCAAACACCGGCCCCGGCAGAATACGGCAGAGCGCGGTGGTCTCCAGAAACTCCCGCTCGGCCATCCAGCCCCGCCGAAGCACCAGGGCCTGGTAAAGCTGGGCATTGCCGCCCCCGCCAAACGCCACCAAACCCACCTCCACAAACGCATAAAACAGCTTGGCCAGCGGTACTTTCACGGTTGGATGATACACTTTGGCGGTGCACTACGTGGTGGGGGACATTCACGGCTGTCTGCAAACCCTGATCCGGTTGTTGCAGCGCGAGGGGTTTTTGGGAGAAGCCCTCGAGTGGACGGGCGGGCAGGCCCAGCTCTGGTTCCTGGGCGACTATACCGACCGGGGCCCCAATGGCATCGGCGTGATTGAGCTCTTGATGCGCCTCGAGGGCGAGGCTGCCGCTGCCGGGGGGGGCGTACATGCCCTTTTGGGCAACCACGACCTGATGCTGCTGGCCGCACACCACTTTACCCAGGTCGAAATTCCCAGCTTCAAGCGCCAGGGGCAGCGCATTACTTTTTACGAAATCTGGCAGCGGGTGGGCGGCAAAGAGCCCGACTTCGAGCGCCTGAACGAGACCCATATCGAATGGCTGCGCCAGCGCCCGGCCCTGGCCCTGGTGGGGGGCACCCTTCTGATGCACGCCGATAGTCTGTTTTACCTGGAGTACGGCGACAACCTGGAGCAAATCAATCGCAGCCTGGGCGATATTTTGCGCTCGGACAGGGTCGAGGCGTGGGACACGCTGGCCGAGCAGTTTGCCAGCCGGTTCTCGTTCCTGAACGGAGGCATTGCCCTGACCGAAGAATTCCTGGGGCAACTCGGCGCAAGCCGCCTGATCCACGGCCACACGCCCATCTACAGCCTGATTGGCTATGCCCCCCAGATGGTGCTCTACCCGCTCGAGTACAACGATGGCCTGTGTTTTAACGTAGACCACTGCCTGTGGAACGGGGGGCCGGGCTTTGTGTTTGGGCTCGAGGAAAGCAGGTAGGCAGGTCTACGTGCAGCTGTAGAGCGTCTATGGGCCATAATGGGAGCACATGTTGCCCTACCTTCAACTTTCGGGTTCTCCTTACGATCAAGGCCTGAAACAAGGCGCTGCCCTGGCAGACCGGATTGCCCACAACCTGGAGGTCTACTTCCACCGTTTCGAGGTTGAGTGCAAACTTTCTCCGAACCAAGCCCGCGAACGGGGTGCGCGGTACCTCGAGGCCATCCGGCAACAAAGCCCGGCCTATGCAGAGGGCATCGAAGGCATTGCGGCGGGGTCTGGCCAGCCCCTGGTGGATATCGCCACCCTCAACGTGCGCTACGAGATTGTTTATCACCAGTTTGGCCACGAGGCCCCCAACGGCTGTACGGCGTTTGCCCTGCTGCCCGGCCACAGCAAAGATGGCAACCTGTGGATGGGCCAGAACTGGGACTGGATGGAAGGGGTGCAGGGGGCGCTGCAACACATCACCGAGCCCGACGGTACACGGGTGCTGGCCTTTACCGAGGCGGGCATCTTTGGTGGCAAGATTGGCCTCAACTCCCACGGGCTGGGGCTGTGCATCAACGGCCTGGTCTCGGTGGGTGACAACTGGGCCGGGCTGGGCAAGCCTTTTCACCTGCGAACCTATCAGGCCCTGCGGCAAAAAACGCTGGAAGAGGCCAAAGCTGCTATTCTCGAAAGCCCCCGCACGGCTTCGGGCAACTTTCTGATCGGGCAGGGAGCGCAGGCAGTGGATATCGAGGTTTCGCCCAGCGCGGTTGCCCTCTGGGAGGACGAACGCCAGCTGGTGCACGCCAACCACTACCTGGCCCCCGAACGCTTTGGCATCGAGGTGCCGCCCATCGAGTGGCTCGACCGCTCGCACCACCGGGCCCTCCGCCTGAGCCTGCGGCTCGGCGAAGTGGAAAAGCCGGGCCTGGACGACCTGAAAGCGGCCCTCTCCGACCGGGATGGTGCACCTTATGCGGTCTGCCGCACCGCCAGCCCGGAAGAGTACGCGCTGGGCGAGCCCTATCGCACGGTGGCCTCGGTCATCATGAATCTGGGTACCCTGGAGCTGTGGGTTTCCGACGGCCCGCCGCACGAGAACCCCTACGTGCGCTATAAGGTTTAGAGCCCCCAGGCTACACTGGTAGCATGGCCCAGGTTCACATTGCTCAGGGCGACATTACCGAGTTCGTGGGCGACGCCATCGTGAATGCCGCCAACAATCACCTGATCCTGGGCGCCGGGGTCGCAGGGGCCATCCGGCGCAAAGGCGGCCCCAGTATCCAGGAAGAGTGCAACCGACACGGCCCCATACGGGTTGGCGAGGCCGCCCTGACCGGGGCCGGGCAGTTGCCGGTGCGCTATGTGATTCATGCGGCGGCCATGGGCGATGAGCCCGCCAGCCTGGAAACCGTTCGCCAGGCAACCCAGGCGGCCCTGCGCCTGGCACTGGAAAAAAACCTGCACAGGGTAGCCTTTCCACTGCTTGGAACCGGCGTGGCCGGACTCCCCGTCCAGGAGGTGGCCGAGGTCATGCTGGCCGAGTTGCTCGCAGCCCCCAACTCACTGGAAGTGACCCTGTATGGTTTCACCGAGTCCGATGTGCAGACTCTAAGGCAGGTTCTCGAGCACTTCAAAATACCCTAGTGGCCCGTGCGGGCAGGCTCGAGCTCCTTTGCAACTTCCCCGACCCTCACCCCGGCTCACGCGGAAGCTTTGGCCTCCGGGGTGGTGTGAAAAAGCCGCACGGTATTGGTCACTGCGGTCAGATACAGCAAGGCCCCCACAAAAAAGGGCAGGCCCACCAGCCAGGGCGCAATCTCCGGCCTGGCGACCAACGAGAACAGGAAGCCCCCCAACAACCCCCCCGCCGCCACCGTGAGGCTCTGTGCGCCGGCCAGCGCACCCTGCAAAGTTCCCTGCTCCTTGGGCGAGACCTCGCGGGTCAGGAAGGATTGAATAAGGGGCTGGCCCAGGTTGCTTAAAGCTGCCAGGGCAATGATGGCGTACATCATCCAGCCCTGGGTGGCCAGGCCGTACAGGGTGAAGGAAAAAATGCCCATGCTCTGCGCCAGGATGAGCGCTCGGCGCTCCCCCAGCCGGGCCACAATGGGCTTGACCAGCCCGGCCTGCACGATCACCCCTCCCAGTCCCACCAGAAACAGCGAAAAGCCCACCTCTAAAGGCTTCCAGGCAAACTTGTAGGCCGTGTACAGCACCCACACGCTTTGCAAGGCCCCAAAAGCCAGAAAGATCAGCGAGAGGCTGAAGGCCAGGCCGCGCAGGATGGGGGTCTGGCCCAGAATCGAGAGGGCCGTGAAGGGATTGAGCGATCTGGCTTGGTGGCTGCGGTTTTCCGGTTTGAGCGATTCGGGCAGTACAAAGTAACCATACAGAAAGTTGAGAAAGGCCAGTCCGGCGGCAAAGTAGAAGGGCAGGCGCAGGTCAATGTTGCCCAGCACCCCGCCCACCACCGGCCCCAGCACAAAGCCCATCCCGAACGTGGCCCCAATCAGGCCAAAGTTGCGGGCCCGCTCTTCAGGCCTGGAGATGTCGGCAATGTAGGCGTTGGCAGTGGAGAGGCTGGCGCCCAGGGCCCCGGCGATGACTCGAGCCAAAAACAGCACCCAGATAGACTGCGTCAGGGCCGCAATCAGATAATCGATGCCGGTGCCCACCAGCGAGGCCAGCAACACCGGACGCCGCCCGTAGCGGTCGGAAAGCATGCCCAGAATGGGGCCAAAGGCAAACTGCATCACCGCATACACCGCAAAAAAGAGACCGTTGAGCCGCGCCCCGGCCTCCACACTGCCCGCCAGGGTCTCGATCAGCTTGGGCAGCACCGGTATAACCAGCCCCAGTCCCATCACGTTGATAAGCACCGAAATCAGGATGAACGATATGGAGGCGGTTCGAGCAGAAGGCATAACCGTGCCATTATGACACCTTCGCATTCGACCAATAGGAAGCGGGTACATTCTTCGCCTGAATCGGAGAAGCCGCACGTGCAGGTTCGGTTTGAGTGAATAGGGCCTTGCCATCGGCCATGGACTATCGGCTATCAGCTATCGACAGAGTAAGCTAAAAGCGTGCACCTGGAGAGCCTCGAGGACACCCGCACCCTTGCCCGACAACTCGTTCAGAGCTTGCCGGAGGGAACCCTGGTATTGCTGACGGGGCCGATGGGCGTCGGCAAGACTACCCTGGTGAAATTCATGGCCGAGGCCCTGGGATTCAAAGGCGAGGTGACCAGCCCCACCTATACCCTGATTCACGAGTACCCCACCCCCCAGGGCCTGGTGGTACATATTGATGCCTACCGCATGGCCGACCAGGAGGAGCTCTACAACCTGGGCCTCGAGGACTACCTGCCCGAGGCCCGCCTGGTGCTAATTGAGTGGGGCAGGCCCGAGGTGTTTCCCGATAGCCTGGAAGTTCATCTCGAGTCCACCGAACAAGGGCGCCGCGTCAAGTTGATTCCCCACGGCCATGCGCCAGCGGTAGTTTTTGGATAGCCCCGGAATCTAAAGTGCACGCCAAAACTTCACATAGCCCAAAGACGGCCGCTCCTGTCAGGTGTTTTGCTGTGGAAGCACAGGAAAAGAGTGGTTGCAATGATACAACGCTGGCAGAGTTTCTGGCCCCCCATTGGCGAATCCACCGACACAGACAGGTGTTTCTGAGAATCTCAATATTTTGAATCATCCGGCTTCAAAAAAGCCTTGCCCTGGACAGAGCGGTGGCCACCAGGAGGGGCAGCCACGTCTGTGAAGAGCGCTGTAGCATAGTCTGCATGAATGTGCGCAAAGCCCGCGTCACCTGTCCCCTGGACTGCCCCGATGCCTGCTCGTTGATTGCCACCATTGACGAGGCCCGCAATGCCCTCCTCCAAATTGAGGGCGACCCCCAGCACCCCATTACCCAGGGCTTTGCCTGCGTCAAGACCTACCGCTACCCTGAGCGCCAGCACCACCCTTTGCGGCCCCTGTACCCTTTGAAGCGGGTGGGCCGGAAGGGCGAAGGCCGGTTCGAGCGGGTGAGCTGGGAGGCGGCCCTGGACGATATTGCCACCCGGCTGAAAGACACCCTGAAGCAGCATGGGGCAGAGGCCGTGCTGCCCTATCACTACGCGGGCACCATGGGCCTGATGCAGTACGAGCACCCACTCACCTTCTTCCGCGCCCTGGGGGCCAGCGAACTCGAGACCACCATCTGCGCCACTGCTGGACGGGCCGCCTGGGAGAATACCTATGGCTACCGCTTCGGCACCGATCCTGAGGAGGTGCCCCAGGCCCGCTTTATTCTGCTGTGGGGCATCAACAGCCTGCACACCCACACCCACCTCACCCCCTTCCTAAAAGAAGCCCGGCACAACGGGGCCCGCATCGTGCACATTGACCCCTATGAAAACCTCACCAGCCGCTTTGCCGACGAGCACATCAAGATTCGCCCCGGAACCGATGCGGCGCTGGCCTACGGGATGGCCCGGGTGATCGTGAAAGCCGGGCTGCACGACGCGGCATACATCGCCCGCGTGACCACCGGCTTCGAGGCCTTCATGCAAGTAGCCGAGGCCTGGACACCGGAGCGGGTGGAGGCGGTCACCGGCGTACCGGCGGCTACGGTGGAGCGGCTGGCCCTCGAGTTCGCCCAGGCCAGGGCCGGCTTCATCCGCACCAGCTACGGCCTGACCCGGCATCCGGGCGGAGGCTCGGCTCTGCGGGCGGTCATTCTCCTGCCCGCCCTCACCGGGGCCTGGCAGTACCCAGGCGGCGGGGCCCTTCTGAGTACCAGTGGGGCCTTCGCCCTCAACCGAGAATTTCTGGGCGGCCAGCAGCTCCTAGCCCGGCGCCCCACCTCACCCCGCCGGGTCAACATGACTCAGATCGGCACGGCCCTCACTGCCCTGGAACCGCCCATCCGAACCCTGTTTGTCTTCAACTCCAACCCGGCGGTGATTGCCCCCCGCTCCGACCTGGTGCAGAAGGGCTTGCTGCGCGAGGATCTTTTTACGGTGGTGCTCGAGCAGGCCCTCACCGAGACCACCCGCTACGCCGATTATGTGCTGCCCGCCACCACCTTCCTGGAGCACCCCGACCTCTACACCGCCTACGGCCACTACTACCTCTCCTGGAACGAGGCCCTCCTGCCCCCCCAGGGCGAGGCCCGTCCCAACACCTGGGTCTTCGCCGAGCTGGGGCGAAGGCTGGGCCTGGACGAACCCACCCTCTACTGGGACGCCGAGACCCTGGCCCGTTCGCTCCTGGACTCCGAACATCCCTGGCTGGAGGGCATCACGCTGGAACGCCTGAAAGCCGAAGGCTTCGTGCGGCTGAACATCCCCAAAGACTACCGGCCTTTCACGGAAAAGGCGGGCACCCCTTCGGGCAAGGTGCAGTTCGACCCCCCACCCCAGGTCATCCTGACCGAGCCCACAAGGGACTTCCCCCTGATCCTGATGACCCCCCCGGCCAAGCACTTCCTGAACAGCACCTACGGCCACATAGAGCGCCTGGTGCGGGCCGAGGGAGGCGAGCCCCATCTGCTGGTGCACCCCGAGGATGCGGCGGCTTTCGGGGTACAGGATGGAGCCCTGGTGCGGGTGCGCTCCCAGCACGGCTCGGTGATCCGGCGGGTGCGGGTGAGCGAGGCCCCCATTCAGGGCACGGTGGTGCTGGAAGGCACCTGGTGGGAACAGTCGGCCCCCGACGGCAAGGGCATCAACTGGCTCACCGGCGAACACCTCACCGACATGGGCCAAGGCTCCACCTTCCACAGCAACCCGGTGCGCCTGGAAGCGCTGGATTAAACAGCGACACCAACCAGGCCCCAGACCTCTTTTTCCCGCATCGCCCAGGCCGGGTACTCCTCCTTTTGCAGGAAGTGCCGGGCGTACAGGGCTGCGAGCCTGTCATGGCGCTCGCTGCCGAGGTCGTACAGGAGGGCCACCGTGGCGGCATCGGCCAAGGTACGCAGGGCGTCCTTGGCCTGCCACTGGGCTTCCTCCGGGGAGAGGTTTTGCAGGCGAGCCAGGGTGCCTTGCAGGGCGGAATGGGCCAGACGGGCTTCCTCGCTGCCGATGGCCTCGAGCCTGGGCAGAAACTCCTCCGCAAAGGGCTCTGCGGCCCCCTTGCGGAAGAGCACTTCGAGGGTGTCCAGGGCCTGCACGTTGGCCGGGCCCTCCCAGATGGGGGTAATCAGGGCCTCGCGGGCCAGCCGGGCGATGGCGAAGTCCTCCACGAAGCCCACCCCACCGAAGAGTTCCATACCGAGCTGGGTGCAGTAGGTGCCGTGCTCGGCGGTGCGGGCCTTGGCCAGGTGGGCCAGCAGGCGGGCGTAGTGGTAGCGAGGGCTGTAAGGGGGGGTCTCCGTCCAAGCCTCTTCCCAGGCCGCCACCGCACGGAAGGTGAGGGCCAGGCCGCCCGCAATCCGCACCGAGAGGTCGGTCAGGTCGCGCCGGATCAGGGGGTGCTCTTCCAGCTTCTTGCCGAAGGCCGTGCGGTGCTGGGCGCGCAAGAGGGCCTCGAGCTGGGCTTTGCGGGCCAGGCCCAGTGCGCCTACCGCGTTGGCCAGCCGCGAGAGGGTGAGGGTTTCCAGGATGTAGTAAATGCCCTCCTCGGCTTTTCCGATGAGGTGGGCCTCGGTGTGGTCAAAGTCCACCTCGCCCGAGGGCACCGCGCGGGTGGCCAGCTTGTCCTTGAGCCGCCGCACCCGGTAGTTGAGCTCCCCTTGGCGGTTCAAGCGGGGCACCAAAAACAAGGCCACGCCCTTGGGGCCCGGCGGGGCCCCCTGGGGCCGGGCCGAGACAATCGCGTAGTCGGTAAGGCCCGCGCCACTGGAGAAGTACTTGTCGCCGTAAAGCCGCCAGACCGCCCCGTCGGGTACGGCCCGAACCCTGTTGGCCCCCAGATCCGAGCCCCCCTGTACCTCGGTCATCCAGGTAGCGCCAAAGGCTTGCCCGTTCAAGAGATCTTCTTTCCAAGCGGCAAACTGGGGAGCGTACTTGTGAATGGCGTAGACGGTGGCATTGGTGATGGTCTGGATGCAGTAGAGGCCGGGGTCGGCCAGCAGGAAGCCCTGGGCAAAGTGCTGGTGCCAGCTTCCCCCCTGGTAGGGGGCACGGTTGATGGCGGCCAGTTGGCGGTTCAGGCTTTCCTGAGCCGGCGAAAGCCGCACCCGGTCTATGCGGTTGCCATTTAGGTCGTGCATCACCAAGACCGGGCGGGCCTCCTTGTCCACGTGGTCGGCCACGCGGTAGGCCTCGCCCCCGGCCAGGGCACCGAAGCGCTGAAGCTCCGTCTCGTGGGCCCGCCAGCCTTTCCAGAAGCGGCTCAGGACGTGGGGCAGGTCGGGCTCGAGCGTCCAGTGATTTTTACCATAGGCGTAGGACTGGTGTTCCATAGGGAGACTCCACCCAAAGAGTAGCTCGAGAATTCCCGTCTTTCACTCTGGCTCAACCTCGAGGGCAACCAGGAACCTCGAGACCATGTTGTAAGCCGCAATCACCCCCACCAGCTCCACCACCTGCCGAGGGTCAGGCCACATGGCCTTCACCAGGGCAAAGGTTTCGTCGTCCACCCGCACGTTCCGGGTCATCTCAAACGTGAGCCGGAGCGTAGCCCTTTCCTGTGGGTCAAAGAGCGTGTCGTCTTCGGTGGCTTGCTCCCAGTTGCGCAGGGCCGCCAGCTGGGCTGGGGTACCCCCCGCTTGCAGGAATAACGGCGCATGGTGCTGAAATTCGTATTCGGCCCCGTTCAATACGGCCACCCCACAAATGGCCAGCTCGCGCAGCTTGGACGAGAGGCCAAGCTCGCTTCGCACCGCCCCCAAGAAGCTGTTCCACCCCATTGCCAGGGGCGGGCTGTGCAGGAGCATCCGATCCAGGTTGAGGAGTCGGCCCCCGCGACGCTGCCGGATTGCCTCCACAGCGGAACGGGGTTCATCGAGGTCGGGGGGTTGGTAGGGAATGCGGGCCATCCGGAGTAGCATAGAGCCTATGCGCGTGATTGACCTCCGCTCCGACACCGTAACCAAACCTACTCCCGCCATGCGCAAGGCCATGGCCGAGGCCGAGGTGGGCGACGATGTGTACGCCGAAGACCCCACCGTAAACCGCCTGGAGGCCCTGGCCGCTGAGATGCTGGGCCTCGAGGCCGCCCTCTTCATGCCCAGCGGCACCATGACCAACCAGGTAGCCCTGATGCTGCACCTGAAGCGCGGCCAGGAGGTGATTGCTCCCAAAGGCGCGCACATTTATGAATACGAGCCGGGTTCACTCGCGGTGCTCGCGGGCGGAACCATCCGGATTGTGGAAGCCCCTTACGGCGTACCCGACCCCGAGGCGGTGCGGGCCGCCATCCATACCTCGATCCACCAGGCCCCCACCGGCCTTATCTCCCTGGAGAACACCCACAACACCGCCGGGGGTACGGTGGTGCCCCTGGAGGCCCAGCGGGCCATCCAGCAGGTCGCCCAGGAAGCCCTCCTGCCCATCCATCTCGATGGAGCGCGTTTTTTCAATGCCGTCACCGCCCTGCATACCACCCCAATCGAGTTGGCCCGGGGCTTCCGTACGGTCTCGATCTGTTTGTCCAAAGGATTGGGGGCCCCAGTGGGCTCCCTGCTTCTGATGCCCAGGGAACTCCGTGCCGAAGCCTGGCGCTACCGCAAGATGCTGGGGGGTGGGATGCGGCAGGCCGGGGTGCTGGCGGCAGCGGGCCTCATCGCCCTGACCGAGGGCCCAAAGCACCTCGCCCGGGATCACCAGATGGCCCGCGCCCTGGCCGAAGGGCTGCTACGCCTGCACCTGGAGGTGGACATGCAAGCGGTGCAGACCAATATGGTGTATGCCCGGGTTCCGCAAGCCCCCGACTTTGCCCTTCGCCTACGCGAACTGGGGGTACTGATTAATCCGATGGCCGCCAACCGGGTGCGCTTCGTCACCCACCGCGACCTGCACGACGAGGACATCCCGCTAGCCCTCGAGCGCATCGAGCAGGCCCTGCAAATCGCCTAGCACTGCAGCTCATAGCAAATCCGTATAAACCCCTTGCCTTCTCTTGCGGGAGAAGGTGGCGATACCCCGCCGACAGTGTAAAATAATGGCGTCGCAAACGTTATTAACCGCGCCTGGGGTGTCGCCGGATGCGGGGATTCGGGAACGATTTTCAAAATAACGATCCAGGCAGGGTTGGTACTACTCCGTCCACTCCTCTACCGACTTGTACTGCACCAAAGCGGCGTACATGGTCTGTGCACCGCTGGTCGAGGTGGAAAACTTGATATCCACAATCAGCGCATCCTGAGGCAGGCTCTCCACAAAGCGGTTGAGCCGATCCTGGAACATATCCGGGTCGGCAGCGGCAATGAGTTTTAAACGCATCCCTTGCATGGCTCAAGCCTAGCGCAGAATGCCGAGCGGGGTTGTGCAATTTAGCGACCACCCGCCAGGAGCTCGGTGGGCAGGTCGCCGATGACGCCGTCCACACCCCACGCCAGAAGCTCGCGCACGGCGGCGGCTTGGTTGACCGTCCAGGTGGCCACAAACAGGCCCCGGGCCTTGAGGGCAGCCACCCGGGCCTCGTTCAGGAGGCCAAAATGAGGGTGCACGCCCAGCACCGGCAAACAGGGCACCAGTTCTTCCATCTCGGGCTCGGCATACAGCAAAGCCAGCGGAACACCTACCTTTAGCCGGTGCAGGCGAATCAGGGCCAGGGGATCGAAGCTGCTGATCCAGGCCCGTTCTCGCTCTGGCCAGGCCTGCAGGGCCTGGGCCAGCGCGACCTCGCGGCCATCCGAGGGGCCCGGCAGGCTCTTGAGCTCGAGGTTGAGCCGAGCCTGGGGAAACTGCTCGGCCAGCTCCAAAACCTGCTCCAGGCGGGGCATCCAGGGTGCCTGCTGCTGCAAAGCCGACCAGTCCGCTTCGGCGATGGGCTGCCCATCCAGCTCGAAATCGTGGTAAACCGCCAGAACGCCATCGCGGGTGCGGTGCAGGTCGAGCTCGAGGCCATCCAGACCCGCTTCCAGGGCCAGCCGGAAGGACTCGAGGGTGTTTTCTCTGGCCTGGCGGGGAGCGCCGCGGTGACCAAGAAGGAGAGGGCTGGAAAATGTCATTGGGTTACTCCTTGCTGTGCGGGGTTTTTCATCTCTTTTGAAAAACTTTCATGTCTGGGAGCCACGGTTATACTGCCCTTCGCCTGATTTTACGTGATGGATGCAAGCGGACTGTCCTCTGTATGTTGTAAACTGATAATTATGGGCAAATATGAAGCTCGCCTTTCAGAACTAACCCAGGCCGACATTATTGCTCGGCTAGAAGGCCCTGGAGGTCTTCTCGCACTGACCAGCCGAGAACTGTTTTACCTGGACGACCGCTCCCAGCAAAGCGCGCGGCTTTCTCACATCAAGCGTATTGGCGTCAACAAACAGACCGGCAATGTGGATGTGGTAGGCGAACAGGGCACCATGATGGAAATTGCCCCGATTGCCTTCCAGAAAGACGAGTTGAAACTCTTTCTGGAGTCGCTCAAAGGCCACGTACTCAAAGCCAAATCTGAGCCCACCCAGGTGATTGAGCGCCCCAAAACCGTCGAGCAAGCCCCAGCAGCGCCGACCGCTCCACCCCCCCAATCTGAAGAACCGGTTGCCGCTCCCAGCGCACCGATTGCCCAGCCCCCCAACCCCACCCCGCTGGACACGCCCCCTGCAGAGCCAGAACCTGCTCCTCCAGCCCAGATCCACATCGCCGAACCCCCCAAAACCCTACCGGACGAACCCAGCGACTCCATCTGGGGATATGACGGCTCCCCCAAACCCACCGCCGCGCCTGCTGTGGCCGAACCCATGCCCACCCCCGTTCCCACAGCTCCGGCGTCCAGAGGGGATGTCACCGTTCCACCAGCCCCCAGCGCCCCGGTTCGAAGCCTGAGCTCCACCCAGCGGATTATCTCGGCCTTGCTTAAGGTATCCGCGCTCATCACGGCGGTGGTCACGGTGGGGTATTTGGTGGTGAATATGGGCACCACCAGTGATATCTGGGTTCCGCTGGGCGTGATTGCTATTGGGCTGTCGCTCTCGCTGATTCAGTGGCGCTTGTCCGAGCCTTACTGATTTGGACGAAAAATAGGCTCTCCACATACCAGACCCCTGACGTTTTTTTCACCAGCCTAGCTCCTGTCAAATAACCCTGCCCTCACCCTCTTGAGAGCTAAATTAGGGCTTTGTGGAACGTTGGCTGAGCGTAGCCTATATTGCCTTTGTCCTTGGGCTTGGATTAGCAAGCATATGGCCCCAACTGACCGTTCGGTTCGCCCCAACCGAGGTTAGAACCCCCACTGCGCAGGGCTTGCTGGTGCAGCCGGGCGTGACCCCCTCCGCCCTACAACCCGGCCCTGCTACGCCTGGGGTTGCAAGGGTCAATCTCAACACCGCCAGCCAGGCCGAGATTGAAAGCCTGCCCGGCATTGGCCCCGCACTCGCCCAGCGCATTATTGAGGGCCGCCCCTATCGTTCGCTCGAGGACTTAGATCGGGTCAAGGGAATTGGCCCCAAGTTATTGGAGCGCTTGCGGCCGCTGGTCGCCTTATGATTCCTTATGCGCTGGGCCTAGGGGCGCTGCTGGGAGCCCTGACCCAGATCACACCCCTGGCGTTCCTGGGCTTGTTTGCAGGGCTTTGGCTGCCGCAGGCGGCGCGGTGGTTGGGCTTGCTAGCGTACACCCTGGTGATACTGCATCTGGGCTTGTCCAAAGACCCCTGGGCTTCGCAGGTAGGGCAGTGGGTGCGGCTTCAGGGCACCCTGCGAGAGGGGTTCCTGCACACCCCCCAGGGGCGGGTTTACGTGCGGTATTTTCCCCGTTTGCAGGATGGTAACTACATCCTGGAGGGCCATTTGCTCCGCCCCCAGGGCCGGCGCAACCCCGGTGGATTCGATCAAGCAACCTGGCTACGCGGTCTGGGTGTTCAGGCAGTCTTGCAGGCCCGGCAGGTGGTGCGGTTTGAACCTCCGGCCCCGGACGCCCGGCAGTGGTTTCGGCAGCAGCTGGTGGCCGGGCTCTCCCCCCCGGCAGCGGCTTTGGCGGCAGCCATGACCCTCGGTGAGCGACGGGAGCTGGGGGAGACCTATGGCGAGTTCCAGCGGGCCGGGCTGGCCCACGCGCTGGCCCTTTCCGGGCTCAACGTAGCCATTCTGGCTGGTTTTTTTGTGCTGGCTTTGTACCGGCTAGGACACTGGCGCTATCTGGTGACCCTGGGCCTCCTGCTACTGTATTTGCTGTTGGTCGGGCCGCAACCCTCGCTGGTGCGGGCGGTGATCATGGGGGGTTTGGTGCTGCTGGGCTTGTTTTTGGGCAAGGGTAAGGTAGCGGTGTTACCCGCCCTCTCGCTGGCGCTTTTTATTCACCTGCTGCTCGAGCCCCATGCCATCTTCAGCCTCTCGGCCCAGCTTTCCTACCTGGCCGTTTTGGGAATGGCCCTGGCGCTGCCCCGCCTCCCCAGGCTTCAGGGGTGGAAAAACTGGCTCTGGGCCTCGGTAAGTGTGACCTTCGCGGCCCAACTCTTTATCCTTCCGCTGCTGCTCCACCACTTCCACCAACTGCCGCTGGTCTCCCCCATCGCCAATTTGCTGGTGCTGCCGCTGCTTAACCTGCTGGTTCCGCTCGGCTTTATGAAGCTGGTGCTGGGCGGATTTTTGGCCTGGCCGGTGGAATGGCTTAGCCAGCTCGTGCTGGGGCTGGTGGGGTGGCTTTCCCACGGGCCGCAACTGCGCTGGGGCGAGATTGGCCTCACAGGTTTTGTGCTGTATTTTCTGGGCATTTTGCCCTTGCTGGCCGCACTCTATGGGCGCATCCATTGGTCGCGGGCCGGCGGACTGGCTGCGACCACAGTTCTGGTCTCGCTGTTGCCGCAAGCTTTCCCACGGGCCGAAATCTGGCAGCTCGACGTGGGCCAGGGCGATGCCACGCTGGTACGCTTGCCGGGCAGGGTGGAGATTCTGGTGGACGGGGGCCGGGACTGGGCCTATCCCAGACTGGAAGGTGCGCTACGCGCCCTGGGGGTGGACGACCTGGATCTGGTGATTGCCACCCACCCCGACGGGGATCATGTGCAAGCCTTACCACTGGTCATGCAGAACTTTCCGGTAGGCACACTGGTCACCGGCCCCAGGGTGCGAGGGGATGAACTAGACGATGCCTTGCACCAGGCCGCCCGACGTCACGGAGTGCGGGTAATACAAGCAGGGGCCGGTACGCAGCTCGAAATGGCCGGGGCCAGCTTGCGCTTTCTGGGGCCGCAGGGCCGCGAAGCGCTGGACAACGACCGCAGCCTGGTGTTTGTGCTGGAGTACCGAGGGCGCAAAGCCCTGTTTACCGGCGATGCGTCGATGTCTGCTGAGGCCCTTTGGAAAGCCGAAAAAGTGGACATTCTCAAAGTGGGACACCACGGCTCCGATACCAGTACCGGCGAACAGTTGCTACAAAGTTTTCGACCCAGGGTAGCCCTGATCGGGGTGGGCAACAACCCCTATGGGCACCCCACCCGATCCGTGCTCGAGCGGTTGCGCCAACATGGTGTGGAGATTCGCCGCACCGACCTCGAGGGTGCCATCCGAATTCCGCTCCACTAGCTGAGGAGCCTGGATTACTGCAGCGGAACGCCATACAGCACTCTTCACCCTTCCCCGGCAAGGGGATAAGGAAAGGGGTTCAGGTGAATTGGGTATCAGACCTCATACCCCAGTGCTTGTAGGATAGCGCTTAGCTCTTCTTCGGAGTGATAGCTGATTTCGATCTTGCCCCGCTTAAGCTGGGTAAAGCGAACCTTGGTGCCCAGTCGCTGTGAAAGGTGGCGAGCAATATCTGCATAGGGCTCTTCCTTTCCGGAACGATAGGCCCTGGCGGTAGGTTTGTCCTTAAGCTTCTCGGTTTCTCGTACGCTAAGCTGTCTGGATAGCACTTCCGCCAGGCCCCAGTTACGTTTTGATTCGGGGAGCATCAGGAGTGCTCTGGCGTGTCCTGCGCTAATTTTATTTTCCTCCAGTGCCTTGATGATCTCTGGACTCAACTGCAGCAGCCGCAGGGCGTTGGTCACGGTGACCCGGGCCTTCCCCACCGCCTTGGCCACCTCTTCCTGGGTCATCCCCATATCTACCAGCTTTTTGTACCCTTCGGCCTCCTCCAGGGGGTTCAGGTCTTCACGCTGGAGGTTTTCGATCAGGGCGATCTCGAGGGCCTCGCGCTCGCCAATGTCCTTGATGACCACCGGCACCTCGCGCAATCCGGCCATCAAAGAGGCTTTATAGCGCCGCTCCCCCGCCACCAGCTCGTACATATCCCCTTTAGGGCGCACCAGCAGTGGTTGCAACAGGCCTTTTTCCTTGATTGAAGCTGCCAGTTCATCTAGCGCCACCGGATCGAAAAGGCGGCGGGGTTGCCCGGGATTGGGTTTAATCAGGGCCAGGGGCAGTTTGGTCAGAGAGGCCGGGGTTTTGGGCAGCAGGGCCTCCAACCCCTTGCCCAGACCGCTAGGCTTCTTGGACACGTCGCATCACCTCCTCGGCCAGCCGTCGGTAAGCATGGGCGCCACTGCTGGTGGGGGCATACTGCCCAATGTCCTGACCGTGGCTGGGGGCCTCGGCCAGCCGGACGTTACGCGGAATCACCGTCCAGAAGACCTTCTCGCCCAAATTCGTCCGGATATTGCTTTCGACTTGCTGGGATAACAGGGTGCGCGGGTCGTACATGGTAATCAGCACGCCCAGGAGCCGCAGAGCCGGGTTGAGGCTGGAGCGCACCTGGTCAATGGTCTCCATCAAGCCCGCGATACCCTCCAGTGCATAGTATTCGGCCTGCACTGGCACAATCAGCCCCTCCGACGCCGAGAGCACATTGAGGGTGATGGGCCCCAGGCTGGGAGGCGCATCCAGCAAGATCAGGTCGTAGGCGGGCTCGAGCGGCCGCAACACCTCAGCCAGCCGGGTAGGATTCTCAATAAGTTCGGCCGAAGCCCCTACCAGATCGGGGCTCGAGGGTAATAAATCCAGGCCATCGGCAACATTGACCACGGCCCGCTGAACCTCACTGGAGCCGACCAGTACGGTGTAGATATTCTCTTCCTGCACGGTCTGGCCGACCCCAGAGGTTGCGTTGACCTGGGGGTCAAGATCCACCAGCAATACTTTCTGACCCGCTTTAGCCAGGTAGGCCGAAAGATTGACAGCAGTAGTGGTCTTCCCTACCCCCCCTTTTTGATTTACGATGCCAATGCGTTTCACCTTGCCCACTAGGATAACGGATTTTTAGCCGGCACCCCTGCCCTCCGGGGATAAGCGGGGGGTGTGGGACTGGTTTTCTCAATGACAACCAGGGTTCTGAGCTCCCCCAGACCGGGCAACTTGAAAGATATAACTTCCTGCACCGTGCCGCCCAGTTTCCGTATGGCGGCCTGGGCCTGCTCGAGCTCCCCCTCTACCCTCTGGCTTTTTTGGGCAATCATGAATCCCCCCACCTTGACCAGCGGCAGACACAGCTCGCTCAGGGTGTTGAGGGCGCTCACCGCCCGGCTCAGGGCTCGGTCGTATGTCTCGCGGTGGGCAGGGTTGTGGCCCAACTCTTCAGCGCGGCCCCAGATGCAGTGGGTCTGTGCCAGGTTCATCGCCCGGCAGACCTCCTCAATGAAAGCTATTTTCTTTTGGGTCGCATCCAGAAAGGTCATCTCCAGCTCGGGTCGAACCATTTTGAGCGGCAGTCCCGGAAAGCCAGCCCCGGTTCCCACGTCAATCACCCGCAGAGGGCCCTCGAGTTTGCTACTTTTTAAACAGCTAAGGGAGTCCACAAAGTGTTTAAGGACAATACCCCGCTCATCCCGGATAGCGGTCAGGTTGGTCGTGGCACTGGCCTCGACCAGGCGTTCGTAGAGCAACTCAAAACGGGGGAGGGCCGGCTCGAGGTTTACGCCAAACGCCATTGCCGAGTCCAGTAGCAGCTTCCTACCATCGGGCGTCATCACCCCTCGAGAATAACCCCTGTTTTACACCTCTTCAAAAGCCTTCAGGAAAAACCAGCCTCCAGGCTTAGAGCGCCAACCCTACGTTTCACGGGGAACCTTAAGCCGGAATCTTCGTCAGGTACACTAAAAGTGCGGTTAAATCTGAATCGCGAATACCCGGCACCCTCGAGGCCTCCGCCACCGAGCGGGGTCGAACCCGGCCCAGTTTTTCCACGGCCTCCCTGGAAAGGCTGGGAATTTTGCCGTAGTTCAGGGTCGCGGGTAGGAGGTAGGCCTCGAGCTCCTTCAGTCTCTCCCGGAGTTTGGCAGCCCGCTCCATATAACCGGCGTACTTGGCCCGCACCTCCACCTGATACGCTTCGGCCTTATCCAGCGGCGCTTCGGGATAACCGACCTGTTGCAGCACCTGCAGGTAACTGACCTCGGGCCGGCGCAGGTATTGCAAGGCCGATACCCCTTCTATCCGGCTATTTTGCAGGCGAAGCAGTTCGTTCTGTACTCGAGTGTACTTGCTTTGTACCGCTTTCAAGTCCTGTTGGGAACGCAATCCCCAGGCGGCTGCCAGGGGCACCAGGCGTTCATCGGCATTGTCGGAACGGCACAGCAAGCGCAGCTCCACCCTCGAGGTCATCATCCGGTAGGGTTCGTCCACGCCCCGATGCACCAGATCATCTACCATCACCCCGATATAGCCTGAGTCGCGCGGTAAATAAACCTCCTCAAACCCCATTGCATACCGGGCCGCATTCAAACCGGCCAGCAGACCTTGGGCAGCCGCTTCCTCATAGCCTGACGTTCCGTTGAGCTGCCCCGCTGTAAACAGGCCGGGCATTTTCCGGCTTTGCAGACCCGGGGAAAGCTCCAGTGGATCCACGGCATCGTACTCCACCGCATAGGCATAGCGTTGAATAATAGCTCGCTCAAACCCCGGGAGGCTTTGCACCATGCGTACCTGCAACTCCGGGGGCAGAGAAGAGCTAAAGCCTTGCAAATACAGCTCCGTAGTGTGCAGGCCGTCGGGCTCCACAAATAGCAGGTGCGTGTCCTTGTCGGCAAAACGCACCACTTTGTCCTCAATCGAGGGGCAGTACCGCGGCCCTACCCCCTCTATATCCCCGCCATACAAAGGGGAGAGATGGAGGTTTTCCTGAATCAGCCGGTGGGTAAGCGCCGTCGTGCGGGTCTGCCAGGTAGGCCTGGCGGTTGCATGGGGGCCTACCACGCCGGAAAAAGTCTCGGGAGGGTCATCGGCAGGCACTGTTTCCAGTTGTTCATAGTCGACTGAATCCGCCTGAATACGGGGCGGGGTGCCGGTCTTGAAGCGCAGCAAGCGGTGGCCTACCGCTTTCAGACTTTCGGAAAGAAACCGAGCGGGCGGTTCACCCTGCCGTCCGGCGGGCCTGGACTGTCGCCCGTACCAGACCACCCCCTGCAAAAAAGTGCCGCTGGCGACCACCACCGCCTGGGCGACTATTTTTCGCCCATCTACCGTCTGAACCCCTCGTAGCTTATCCCCCTCCAGCCACAGCGCGGCCACCTCAGCCCGCACACTTTCGATGTTGGGATGGGCCAGCAGTACGCGTTGGGCTTCCAGGGCATAGCCATCCCGATCTACCTGTACCCGCAGACTCTGCACGGCAGGGCCTTTGGAACGGTTGAGTACCCGCGTGTGAATCGCGGTGGCATCGGCTAGCTTGCCCATCAACCCGCCCAGGGCTTCTATTTCCGCCACCAGCTGGCTCTTGCCCGGCCCCCCCACAGCCGGGTTACAGGGCATGAGCCCAATGCGTTCGGGGTTGGAAGTAACCAGCCCCACCTTGGCCCCCAGCCGAGCTGCGGCCCAGGCGGCTTCGATGCCGGCGTGTCCCCCACCCACCACGATTACGTCAAAAACCTTCATCCAAATCCAACTCCTGACCCCGCATTTTAGCAGAGGATCCGTCACATTAGAAAACCACCCATTCAAATCAGCCAAGGTACGGCTGGGGAAAATAGCCGTTCAGTGAACGGTTTTTGAACCGCAAAGGGCTATTTTTATTCGCCTGTACGGGATTATCCACAGGGCATTTTCTACCTGTGGATAACTCTGTAGAATATGCAAACTTGTCTATTGTAGGAGGATTGGCCTTGACCCAAAATACCGTCTGGCAAAACGTACTCGAGTATGTGCGCCAAAGCATCACCGAGGTGGAGTACCACACCTGGTTTGAAAAGATTCAGCCACTCGGAGTTGTCAACGGCTCGCTCGAGCTCGGCGTTCCCACTAGCTTTTTCAAAGGCTGGATCGAGGATCATTACGCCGAACTTCTTACCGAGGCTCTGACCCGCCTGGGAGCCCAAACCCCACGCTTCGAGCTCAAGGTAGTGCCAGGAAAACCCATACAGGAAGATATTTTTTCAGCTTCTACCCAAGCCAAACCCCAGGAGCAGCGCTCCCGGCTAAACCCCAAGTACATCTTCGAGAACT
Source organism: Meiothermus sp. CFH 77666 (assembly GCF_017497985.1). NCBI lineage: Bacteria > Thermotogati > Deinococcota > Deinococci > Thermales > Thermaceae > Meiothermus > Meiothermus sp. CFH 77666. The sequence continues at coordinate 12,034 of NZ_JAGDFV010000015.1, read as the reverse complement.
TTGTGGTGGGGCAGAACAACAACCTGGCCCATGCCGCTGCCGTTGCGGTGGCCGAGTCCCCCGGCAATGCCTACAACCCCCTCTTCATCTACGGCGGGGTCGGGCTCGGTAAAACCCACCTGATGCATGCCGTGGGGCACTCGGTAGCTCAGCGCTTTCCGGATAAAAAAATTGAGTACGTTTCCACCGAAACTTTCACCAACGAACTGATCAACGCCATCCGCGAAGACCGCATGACCGAGTTCCGCGACCGCTACCGCTCGGTGGATCTGCTGCTCGTAGACGATATCCAGTTCATCGCCGGCAAGGAACGCACCCAGGAGGAGTTTTTCCACACCTTCAATGCCCTCTACGAGGCCCGCAAGCAGATCATCCTCTCCTCCGACCGGCCTCCCAAGGACATCCTCACCTTAGAAGCCCGCCTGCGCAGCCGCTTCGAGTGGGGTCTGATCACCGATATCCAGCCGCCCGACCTCGAGACCCGGGTAGCCATCCTCAAGATGAACTCCGAGTACCGCAACATGCGCATCCCCGAGGAGGTACTCGAGTACATTGCCAAGCAGATCACCTCCAACATCCGCGAACTCGAGGGCGCCCTGATGCGGGTGATCGCCTATGCCTCCCTTAACGGTGTCCAGCTGAGTAAGGCCGTAGCGGTCAAGGCGCTTTCCGATGTATTTGCAGCTACCGAGGCCAACCTGACCCCCGAGGAGATTCTGAAAGCAGTGGCTGAATACTACAACCTGAGGCTCGAGGAAATCCGCGGCGCAGGTCGGCGTAAGGAGGTGGTAATTCCGCGTCAGATGGCTATGTACCTGATCCGCGAGATGACCCATGCGTCCTTACCGGAAATCGGTCAGTTCTTTGATGGGCGCGACCATACCACGGTGCTTTACGCCATACAGAAAATCCAGGAGAGCATAGCCAGCGACACCGCCTTACAACAAGCCCTCAAGGGCATCAAGGAACGGCTGCGCTAACCTGTAAGCCTTCGTTGTGTGTAGCCTGAAGATTCGGGTTGCTTCAGAGCATCACCAGGTGACCCAAGAACCCTGTGTTCAGTTTCTTCTGAGTAATTGAATAACATAATTGGGGGCTCAAAAACTGTGGATAAATTAATTCAACCTGTGGATAACCCTGTGGATAAAATGTGGATAACCCTGTGAATAATCCTGTGGATAAATGCGTTCGTGACGGGTCTGTGGATAAGTACCCATTTCGTCCACAGCTTATCCACAGCTTATGCACAATTTTTCAGACCCTTTATCCACAGGCTCAATTCGATACCGATGCAGGTTTAAGCCCCCTTATCCACATATCCACAGGCCCTACTACTACTACTACTAATTCTTAAAAAAATTTTTTAAGAGAAGAAGGATTTTTAATTTCGGCCCCTTCATCAACCAGTACAAAAAGCAAACAACCCTAAAAGACTCGGATCCCAGAAGCTACACCACCCGGCCCACTTATCCCACGGCCCGATTTCGGCAAACTGGGTTGGCTGTTAGAATGTTTGGGCTTACCGGGGCCAGACCCCGGCTAGTTGCCCGATACGGAGGCCAGCGTGGAAGTTCGCATCCCCAAACGTACCCTTGCCGAAGGACTCGCAATCCTCGAGCGGATCATTCCCAGCCGAAGTTCCAACCCCATCCTGACCTATTTACCCATCGAACTCTCCGAGCAGGGCCTGGTTTTACGGGGCACTAACGGTGAAGTGGACATCGAGGTTCGGCTGCCCGCCGAGATCCAGGGCTCGGGGCAGGTACTGGTGCCGGCCCAGACCTTCGCGCAGATTGTGCGAAGCGCTCCCGGCGAACTGGTCGAGCTGATTTTTGGGGCGGGTGAGCGCACGGGGGAGCGCCTCGAGCTGCACTCAGGTGCCTTCAACACCCAGCTTTCCACCACCAGCCCCGATGGCTATCCCGAACTGGCCTTCAAAGCCCCCGGTTCCGAAAAGATCGCCGCCTCGCGCCTGGCCCAGGCCATCACCCGCGTCCGCTATGCGGCCAGCACCGAGGAGTACCGGGCCATTTTCCGGGGGGTACAGCTCGAGATGTCTCCCACCAGCCTGCGTTCGGTGGCTTCCGATGGGTTCCGGCTGGCCCGCTACGACCTTCCCATGCAGCTGCAAACCCGCAAGCTGGTGATTCCTGCCAAGAGCGCCGACGAGATTGTGCGGGTCTTCAAGGATGCCCCCGGCGAGGTGGCTTTTGTGGTGGGGGAGGGCACCCTGACCCTGGTAGGAGAAGCCGTTCGCATGTCGGTCAAACTGATGGAAGGCGAGTTCCCCGATTATGCCCGGGTAATCCCGCAAAGCTTTGTCCTGGAGGCCACCCTGGCCGCCGAGGCCTTGCGCGAGAGCCTCAAACGGGTGGCGGTGCTCTCGGATCGCAACAACCACCGCGTCAATCTCCTGTTTAACAACGACAAGCTCGACATTGATGCCGAGGGGGATTATGGACGGGGCAGGGAAGAGCTGGCCATCGAGTCTTCGGGCGAGTCCCAGCTGATGGTGGCCTACAACGCTCAGTATCTGATTGATGCCCTGGCTCCCATCGAGGGCGCGGTGCGGATCAAGCTGTCCGGCCCCACCAGCCCCAGCGTGTTGCAAGCCGTCGAGGATACCGGCTACCTGGCCGTAGTGGTTCCCCTGCGGGTTTGAGGCTGTATGGATCGTAGGTGAGTCTGTCCCCACGGAGCGTCGAGAATCACCCTTCTATCCAGCCTAGATGGGGTGGATAACCTAAACCCCCTATCGCTTCCTGGTTAAACCCTGACGCTGGGGTGTAGACTCTTAAGCGGCTTGTGCGGAAATAGAAGCGTTTCCAGCAAGGAGGCTTTTTCCATGACCACAATCGTTGAAGTCAAAGGACGGGAAGTACTCGACTCACGCGGCAATCCCACCGTTGAGGCCGAGGTGGTGCTGGAGTCGGGGGCTCGAGGGCGGGCCATGGTGCCCTCCGGGGCCTCGACGGGCGCCCACGAAGCGGTTGAGCTGCGGGACGGCGGCCCCCGCTTTGGTGGCAAAGGGGTATTACGGGCGGTGGCGGCCATCAATGAGCGCATTGCCGATGAGGTGATCGGGCTGGATGCACTCAACCAGGAAGCGGTAGACAAGACGCTGCTGGAACTGGATGGTACAGAAAATAAGGGCAACCTGGGGGCCAACGCCATCCTGGCGGTTTCGCTGGCCACCGCCCACGCGGCCGCCGAGGGGCTGGGCCTGCCGCTCTACCGCTACCTGGGCGGGGTGCAGGGCGTGACCCTGCCGGTGCCCCTGATGAACGTAATCAACGGAGGGAAGCACGCCGATAACAATGTGGACTTCCAGGAGTTCATGCTGGTGCCCGGCGGCCTGCCGACCTTCAGTGAGGCCCTGCGGGCGGGGGTGGAGACCTTCCACGCCCTCAAATCGGTTTTGAAGGCCAAGGGCTACAACACCAACGTGGGGGACGAGGGCGGCTTTGCCCCCGACCTCAAGTCCAACGTAGAGGCGGTGGAGGTACTCCTGACCGCCATCGAGAAGGCCGGCTACAAGCCCGGCCAGGATATCGCTTTGGCCCTCGACCCGGCCAGTTCGGAGTTCTATCAGGAGGGTAAGTACGTGCTCGAGGCCGATGGTAAATCGCTCTCCGGCCCGGAGATGGTGGCCTACTGGGAAAACTGGGTCAACCAGTACCCCATCGTTTCCATCGAGGACGGGCTAGCTGAGGACGACTGGGAAACCTGGAAACTCCTCACCGAACGGCTGGGCCAGCGGATTCAGCTCGTGGGCGACGACCTCTTCGTGACCAACCCGGCCATCCTCCGGCGCGGCATCGAGCTGGGGGTGGGCAACTCCATCCTGGTCAAGGTCAACCAGATCGGCACCCTCTCCGAGACCCTGGAAGCCATCCGGCTGGCCCACCGCAGCGGCTACACCACCATCCTCTCGCACCGCTCGGGCGAGACCGAAGACAGCACCATCGCCGATATTGCCGTAGCGGTCAATGCGGGCCAGATCAAGACCGGCTCGGCCAGCCGCTCGGATCGCCTGGCCAAGTACAACCAGCTCCTCCGCATCGAGGAAGAGCTGGGGCCGGGAGCCCGGTTCCTGGGCTTCGGGGCCTTCAAAAAATGATGTTGCGGGTCACGGATCGGGACAATCAATGGCCTGAGACCTGAGACTTGCGACCTGAGACCAGAAATATGGGACTTCCAAAACGAACCAAAATCGTCGCCACCCTGGGGCCCGCCTCACGCAGCCCCGAGATGATCCGGGCCCTGATCGAGGCCGGGGTGGATGTCTTCCGCCTCAACTTCTCCCACGGGATGCCCGATGACCACCGGCAGTCGGTGCAGATGATCCGCGAGGCCTCGAGCGCCCTGGGTCGTACGGTGGCCATCCTGCAAGACCTGCAGGGCCCCAAGATTCGCTGCGGGCGCTTCCGCGAGGGCGCGGTGGAGCTCCAGGCCGGGCAGAAGTTCATCATCACCGCTGAGCCGGTGGAGGGGGACGAGACCCGGGTCTCCACCACCTACCGGGGTCTGCCCAACGACGTGGAGCCGGGGCAGGTGCTGCTGCTGGACGATGGGAACATCCGCCTGCGGGTGGATGAAGTGCGCCTCAACGACATTCACACCACCGTACTGATTGGCGGGCGGCTTTCCAACAACAAGGGCATCAACATCCCCGGCGCCGACCTCTCGATACCGGCCCTGACCGACAAAGACATCGACGACATCACCCTGGGGGCCGAGCTGGATGTGGACTGGGTGGCCATTAGCTTTGTGCGCAGCCGCGACGACCTGCTCTTGGCCCGGCACTACCTGAGCCGCCACAACTCCCGGGCCCGGCTGATGGCCAAGATCGAAAAACCCAGCGCGGTGGCCCGCTTCGACGAGATTCTGGAAGAGGCCGACGGCATCATGGTGGCCCGGGGCGACCTGGGGGTGGAGATGCCCCTGGAGGAGGTGCCGGCGGTGCAGAAGCGCATCATCCTCAAGGCCGTGCAGGCCGGCAAGGCGGTGATTACCGCTACGCAGATGCTCGAGTCCATGATCAAGAACCCCAGCCCCACCCGGGCCGAGGCCTCGGACGTGGCCAATGCCATCTTCGACGGCACCGATGCCATCATGCTCTCGGCCGAGACTGCCGCAGGGCAGTACCCGGTTGAGGCGGTCTCGTTCATGAGCCGGGTGGCCAAGACCATTGAGGCCACCCAGGAGTACAAAGACCGTCTCAACGCCCTGCGCCCCCCGGCCAACCGCACGGTACAGGATGCCATTGCCCGGGCGGTGGACGATGTGGTGGAGTCCACCGGGGCCAAGGCGGTGGTGGTGTTTACCGCCACCGGTGGCGCGGCCCGCCGGGTGGCGCGTACGCGCCCGCCGGTGCCCATCCTGGCCCTGACGCCCAACCCCCACGTGCGCAACCAGCTCGCCCTGGTCTCGGACGTACTCCCCCTGCTGGCCCCCGACCCCAAGGACACCGACGATATGGTGGAGATTGCCGTGGCCAAGGCCAAGGAAACCGGTCTGGCCGAGGTGGGCGAGTATGTGGTGATTGCAGCCGGGGTGCCTTTCGGGGTGCGCGGCACCACCAACATGATCCGGGTAGAGCGGGTGAGCTGAAGCGAACTGCGATCAGAGAGGCCCTCTCCTAGGGGCCTCTATTGCATCCAGATAAACCGGCTCGAGGGGACGCATGCGAAAAATCTTTACAGCCCTGCTGATGCTGATCTTGAGCGGGGTCATGGCCCAAGGAGCAACGATGAAACGTCCGGACGCCCCTCCTCTGGCACTGCGGGGCAGTTGGGTGGTGGGGGTCAAGACCCTGCAGTTGACCGATGCCAGGCGCCAGAACCGAGCCATCACGGCCGAGGTCTGGTATCCCACCAGCGGAACCCAGCAGAGCCTCGTGTACGAAAGCGTGATAGGGCAGACCAGGGTTCGGATTGCTGGACAGGCGAACCGGGATGCTGCGCCTGCGAACGGCCGGTTTCCCCTGATTGTGGCCTCGCATGGACAGCCCGGCACCCGTTTTCAGTTTGCCTACCTGAACGAACACCTGGCCAGCCGGGGCTTCGTGGTGGCGGCCCTCGAGCACCCCGGCTCGACCTACCAGACCCTTACCCAGCAGAACTACCTCACCAGCATTGTGGACAGGCCGCTGGATATTCTGTTTGCCATTGGCGAGGTGGCCAAGCAGATGCCCAGCGCAGATGCCAGCAGGGTGGGCTTGCTGGGTTACAGCTATGGGGGATACTCGGTGATTAATGCGGCGGGCGCGGGCCTCGATGGAAACGCCTTGAGCGAATACTGCCGCAGCAACAACGAGGGGCCCTGTTTTGCCCTGCCTTTTTTTGCCCAACTGGAGGCCCAACGTGGCTTGAATATGGTCAAGCCCGACCCGCGCATCAAGGCGGTTTTTGCCATGGCTCCCTACGGCCAGCCCTGGATTGGGGCCCGCTCGCTGGCGAGCTTCAAGCTGCCCCTGTTTGTAGCGGTGGGCGAGGCCGACGACGTGGCCACCTACCGGCGCGACGGTCTGGAATACTTCCGCCAGGCAGGCTCGGCGGACAAGTACCTGCTGACCCTGGCGGCGGCCCAGCACAACCCCTTTGTGGAGTGCCCCCCCGAGGTGCGCAGCAGGGAAGAGGACTACTGGCGTTGCTGGGAGCCGGTGTGGGATCAGGAGCGCTCCCACGACCTGGCCCGGCATTTTGCCAGCGCGTTTTTCCTGTGCTACCTGCAGAATAACCGCGAGGCAGGCGCTTTTTTGAGCCCTGGCCTGCCCGGTTTCAAGCCGCGCACCACCGTGGGCGTGAAGCTAGAGACCCGCTAGTTTGCGCTGGCGGCGCAGCCGCAGGTACTGGCTGGCCCCTGACAGGGAGGTCACTTCCTGTTGGGTCAGCCCCAGGCCCTCGAGCAAGATCACCTGGTCGGCCAGCGCCTGGGCCTGTTCGGCTCGGCCTTTTTTCAGAAGGCTGTCCAGCTCGTCGGCCAAAGCCTCGAGCCCTGAGATATCGGTTGGACTTGCCAGCACCGCCCGCGCGGCCTCCCCCGGCTCCAGTTTGAGCATCCCCCCGCCCATGGCGTGGCCCTCGAGCTCCACACTCAGGCGCGTGAGCGAGGTCTGCCACAAGGCCGCCAGGGCTTTGGCGCTCAGTGGAGCGGTCGCCTTGAGCCTCAAAATGTGCAGGCTGTTGGGGGCCACGGCGCCAGCCTCGTTGGCCACCAGGTGCGGCGTGTGGCCGCTCATGTAGGTGAGGAAGGCATCGGGCCGGTGGACGTGGGGCACGCTGTACCAGGGCTGGCGCACCCGGCATTTGTACGCTTGGTGAACGCGGTTTATCTGGCCTTGTTGGAGATAAAGTCGCACCCCTGGGGGTAGCTCAGCCTCGGGTGGGATATGCAGCAAAAACCCCGCTTCGCCTATTTGTACCGCCCTGCTCCAGTCGGCCTTGGTAAAACGCAAACCCCTCAAGGCACCTCCGCGCCGCACTGCGGGCTTGAGGAACGCTTGAGGGATATTCCACTGCTCCGCCTGTGCCGGGCTCAGGTGAAAGAAGTCGTTGTTGCCGGTCACGTAGCCAATGCCTACGTCGGCGAGCTGGCCCAGGCGGAAGGTCTGGGGAGCGTCGCGCAGGCCCCGGTAGAGTTCGCGGGCTGCGGGGGGAATCCAGTACAGGGGCAGCCGCTCGCGTCCGGAGATGAGGGAAAAGACCTCGAGCGCTGCCTTGCTTGCGTAAGGCAGTTGGAGCGTTTCCAGATCGGCAGCGCTTTGCAGGTCAAGTAAGGCAACATGATCGACAGACTCAGCCCGTTCTTGCCAACCCTCGGCCAGCAGCAGCAGCACATCCTGGCTCAAGTGGGGAAAAAGTTTTTCGCGGAAGGTAATGAGCGAGACCTGCTTGAAAAACTCGGCCAGATATTCCAGTACGGGCCGGGCGTAAGCGGCATGGCCCAGCTCGGCTGGAACGACCATGCCGAGCCGTCCGCCGGGCTTGAGAAAGGCCGCTGCATGCACCACAAAGGCGGCCCACGAACCGGCCAGCTTGCTGAGCTCTACCCCCTGCTCGGCGGCCCGCCGGAGGGCCTTCTCGCGCGCGGTGCCGCTAAAGCGCTGGTAGCGGATGAAGGGGGGATTACCGAGCATGCAATCAACCCTCAAGTCTGGCGGCTTCAGCTCGAAAAAGTCCGCGCAGAAAAGGTGTTGTGCCGGGATGGAAAAATGAGCTTCCAGGACGGCTGCCGTGCGCCGGCGCACCGCCGGGTCTATTTCCACCCCATAAATCTGTTGCCCTGGATGGCCGCCCAGACGTTGCAGGTGCTCGCTGGCGGCGGCCAGAAACACCCCACCGCCAAAGGCCGGGTCGGCAGCGGTTTCGTGCGGTGCGCGCAGAGCCCAGCGCACCAGAAACAGCGCCACGGCGGCATCGGTGTAGTAAGCGCCCATAGCCTTGGCGGCTTCCCCGCGGGGGTTGTCCGGGAGCAGGGCCAGCTTCATGGCCCGAATGCTACGGGCCGCGGGGACAAACTGCAAGGCGCTTGGGTGGCTGTTTCAACCATTACGAGGCACGTGGTGCGTTGGGCTGTGGCAAAACTGCCCTACCGGGTATGTGTGGTAACCGCTCAGGTTTACAAGCGGACAAGGCCCATGATACAACCGTTGCACCGAACGGCCTCGCCCCGCGGGTCAGGCCGGGTTCTCTGAAAGTCCACCTCATGTCCCACCGACTGCAACTCGAGCACATCCTGGAGGCCAGCCGCATTGTTGATCCGGCCTTTCTGCACTCACCGCAGTTTGAAAGTGAGCCCTTAGGTGAGCGGCTAGGCTGCGAGCTACGGGTCAAGGTCGAGACCCTGAACCCCATCCGCAGCTTCAAGGGGCGCGGGGCCGACTACTTTGTGCAAAAAGCCCTCAAGCGGGGCCAGGCGCGCCCGATGGTCTGCGCCAGCGCGGGCAACTTTGGGCAGGCCATGGCCTACGCCTGCCGCAAGCACGGGCTGCCCCTGGTGGTTTATGCCTCGGTCAACGCCAACCCGCTCAAGGTTGCGCGGATGCGGGCACTGGGGGCGGAGGTGCGGCTCTTCGGAGAGGACTTCGATGCGGCGAAGCTCGAAGCCAAAAGGTACGCCGACGAAGCGGGCGCCTGGATGGTGGAGGATGGCAAAGAACCCGAAATTTCCGAGGGTGCAGGCTCCATTGCGGTAGAACTGCTGACCTACCCCAAGCCCCTGGAGGCAGTGGTGGTTCCGCTGGGCAACGGGGCCTTGCTGGGGGGTGTGGCCCGCTGGATCAAGGCCCAGGATAAAGGCGTTCAAATCATCGCTGCGGTGGCCAAAGGCGCCCCCGCTATGGAGCAGTCCTGGCGTTCGGGTTCCAGGGTGGTGCACGAGCGCATCCAGACCATTGCCGATGGCATCGGGGTGCGCGTTCCCATCCCCGAAGCGTTAGAGGACTTGCAGGGCCTGGTGGACGAGATGCTCTTGGTGGAGGATGCGGCCATGCTCGAGGCCATGCAACTGGCCCATCGGCACCTGGGGCTGGTTCTGGAGCCCTCCGGGGCTGCGGGGCTGGCGGCCATCCACCAGTACCCAGCCTTTTTCGCCCATAAACGGGTGGCCACGATACTCTGTGGCGGCAACCTGACCGAGGAGCAGATGAACGCATGGCTATGAGCCCCCCTTCTTCGCCCCAGGCGGCTTTTGGTCGGGGGGTGCTGATCTCGCTGCCCATTGCGGTGGGCATCGTGCCCTTTGGGCTGGTCACCGGCATCGCAGGTATCAAGGCGGGCCTGAGCACAGCCGAAGTCACCCTGATGTCGGGGCTGGTCTTCGCCGGGGCGGCCCAGCTGGTGGCCCTGCAACTAATGGGGGCAGGGGCCTCCATCTTCTTCGTGTGGCTGGCCACCCTGGTGGTGAACCTGCGCTACATCATGTACAGCAGCGCCCTGGCCCGGCCCCTGGAAACCCTGTCTGGGCGCATGAAATGGCTGGCCGCTTTTTTGATGGTGGATCAGAACTTCGCCCTGGCCCTGGGCCAGTACGGGGTGCTGGGCCCGCGCCTCACGCCCTGGTTTTATCTGGGGATTGGCGCGGTGTTGTGGCTGAACTGGGTGGTCGCTACCTACCTGGGAGCGCTGCTGGGGGCGCGTCTGCCCGAAGCCTGGGCGCTGGACTTCGCGGTGCCGCTGTGTTTTCTGGTGCTGCTGGTGCCGGCAGTGCAGAACCGCCCCAGCCTGGCCGCCGCCCTGGTGGGGGGGCTGGTCTCTACGGCCCTGATCGGCCTGCCCTACCGCTCGGGGCTCTTTATTGGGGCCATTGTGGGCATCTGGGCGGGGGTGTGGCTGGAGAACCGGCAGAACAGCGGGGGCCGGGATGGGTGACCTCGAGCGCTGGATCACCCTGCTGGGCATGACCCTGATTGCCTTTGCGCTGCGCTACGTGCCCCTGGTGATGCTGGAGCGCTTCCAGCTACCCCCCAATCTGCAACAGGCCCTGCGCTATGTGCCCGCCGCTACCCTGGCCGGCCTGGTGTTTCCGGCCCTGCTGGCCCCCGGCGGCCAGTGGGCTATTGGGCTGGACAACGAGCGCTTGCTAGCGGGCATGATTGCGGCCCTGGTGGCCTGGCGCTTCCGCAACATCCTGTTCACGCTGGTGGTGGGGATGGGGGCGCTGTGGCTCTTGCAATGGATGGGGGTTTAGGGTGCGGCTCGCAACCCTGGCCCCCATCCTGTTTGTGCTCCTGTGGAGCACCGGCTTTGTGGGCGCCAAGCTGGGCCTGCCCTACGCCGAGCCCTTCACCTTTTTGTGGGTGCGGATGGTCATCGTGGTGGGGCTCCTGACGGCCCTGGCTGCTGTGCTGCGCTCCCCCTGGCCCCGTGGCTGGGTGCTGAACCTGCACATTGGCGTCTCGGGGCTTTTGCTGCACGCGGGCTACCTGGGCGGGGTGTTCTTTGCCATCAGGGGGGGCCTCCCGGCGGGCCTGGCGGCGCTGATTGTGGGCTTGCAGCCCATCCTGACCGCCGTTCTGGCGCAGTTTTTGCTGCGTGAGCGGGTGAGCGGGGTGCAGTGGGCCGGGCTGCTACTGGGCTTTGTGGGGGTGGGGCTGGTGGTGGGGGAGAAAGCCCTCTCGGCCCACCTGCTCTCCATAGAGCCCTCGGCCTTTGTGGCCATTGTGCTGGCCTTGCTCTCGACCACCCTGGGTACCCTCTACCAGAAGCGCTTTGCGGTGCAGATGCCCCTGGTGGGCGGGACGGTGGTGCAGTACATCGCGGCCTCGGCGGGGCTTTTTGTAATGAGCCTGCTGTTCCGCGAGACCATGCACATCCAGTGGACGCTTCAGTTCACCCTGGCCATGGCCTGGCTGGTGCTGGTGCTCTCGATTGGGGCCATTTTGCTCCTGATGTACCTGATCCGCCACAACTCGGCCAGCACGGTGGCCAGCCTGTTCTACCTGGTGCCGCCCGCTACCGCGCTGGAAGCCTACTTTTTGTTTGGCGAGCGGCTGGGGGGATGGGCCCTGCTGGGCATGGGGCTTGCGGCGGTGGGGGTGGCGATGGTGGTGCGGCGATAGAACCTTCCCTTGAAGTAAAATATGTTGCACATGGCACTTTTCTCACAGCGCAAGGGCATTAGGCCACTTCAGAAGGCATTTCAAAGAGAATCTATGGATGATGAGCTCAAGAATCGCCTCTGGAGCGTTCTTCAGTTAGAAATTTTTGATAAGTGGCGGTATACGAGTTATCTAGATTACAAACACCAGGATACCCAGCTTGTCGAATTCCTAGTATCAAGATACTGGCTGGATTACTTCAAGTGGCCGACCGATACAATACCGCCGTTTAAGGACGTCAATCGAAAATCGGCTTATAACATATTACGAGAACACTTTTTCAAAGCTGATTGGTGGCAAGTCTAGGTAGTCATTTGAGATTATCACCGGTGGCTGGATGGAAAGACCTGATGGCGAAGGATGTCAGAGATAGACCAAATGCGGTCAGTGAGATGGGCAGCCATGGCCGGGGAACGGGGTTGGTAGCGTTTA